>CAISDD010000161.1 GCA_903883985.1 uncultured Pseudomonadota bacterium
ATCGCCATCAATCGCGCCTACTGCAACTGGCAGTGGTACGGACGCTACCGCGATGCCTTGCTGCAAAGCGCCGTTGAACTGATCCAACTCTTTCCACCAGGTTCATCAGCCAAGAACGGCGCTGACATCAAACTCTGCCTCGACGCAGCCGAGGACATCAGTCGCTTTGCCCATATCGGTACCGTGATCATCATCGGCGGCGACAGTGACTTCATGCCCGTCGCACAGAAAATCAAGGCTGCGGGTCGAATACTCATCGGCATTGGCACCCGCAAGAACACCAATCGACACTGGGCTAAGAGCTGCCACGAGTTCCGCTACTACGACACATTGGTTGAAGCGCTGGCCACTGAAGCGGCACAGAAGCCGAACGAAGAGAAAGACGCCGCTCCGCCACTTCCAACGCTCCCGGCAGCAGACATACTCAAGCGTGCCGTGCGCCTACTCGCAGAAACCAAAGGCGAGGTCTGGGTGAATAAAGCCTCGGTGTGGCCAATGATCAAACGGCTCGACCCGACCTTCGACAGCAAGGACCATGGTTACGCCACCTTCGCAGAGATGCTGAAGGCACTCGACACCGTGGTCGAGGTCAAGAAAGGCGAGTCCGACCACATCATCAGGCTCAGGTAGGCCGACCCAGGATTGCGCACTCGGTAGGCCGATCTAGCGGCCCAGGAGTCGAAAAATGAGAGTTGGAAAGTTCAACGTGAATCTATTCGCATCGCCGCTGCTGCCCCCGTGCCTTGAAAACAATGACGGGGCTGGATCCCAAATACAAAACAGCATCAGAAACGGCCTAAAACCTGATTGTTTTCAGGCCTTGCTTTTTCGCATTGGCATCCAGATTGGCGTCCGCCGTGGCCATGCTGGACGCACCGATTTCCAGCGCCACCGCCAAATGCAGGGAATCACCTGAGCGCATCCCGCTGGCCGCATCACGCACCATGCTCGCCGCCACTTCGAATGACTTGCGGCTTACCGGTACTAGGCGCAGCCCGGTACCACAGAAGACTTCGAATTCGGTCCAAACCGCCACTGCATCCTCGGCCGTGATGTCCCCACGCCGCTCCTTGAGCGACAGCGCACTGGCGAATTCCGTCACGATCCAGTCGGCGGCGACGATGGGATCGGCACAGGTGGCGAACCAGGCAGCGACCCTGTCGCTGGCCGGTTCCTGAGCGAACAAGGGCACCGCTACGCTGGTATCGAGGTAGATCATCAGTAACGATCTTCCTGGCGCATCTTCTCGACCACCGGCTCGGCCATGGGCATACCTGCCCGCAGCTTGCCGATGCGCTCCAGGAAGGCCGCCTTGTTGAAGACCTGTGCCGGCATCAGCCTGATTTCCCCAATTGCGGTCACTTCCGCTTCCACCTCGTCACCCTCCTTAAGACCGGTCGCCCGGATGCATTCCACCGGCAGCCTGACTGCCAGGCTGTTACCCCATTTCGCGAGTTGCAGTCGCATGGAAACCTCGTTGGATATACAAGTATCTACACTGTAAGCCGTGTCATCACCATACTCAAGCTCTCGGCTACCAGCGCCGATACAGAACGAACGCGCCCAACAGGTCACGCTCCTCTGCAAGGTACCGGAAGGTGAGTTCGACTTCCTGGGTTACACGTTTGGACGGCGGTACTCCGCGGTCACAGGGAAAGCCTATACAGTGGGTCGGCAACGTGAACATGAACGGGGTCAGGTCTTGCAAAATAACACCCGATCTCTCATACTCCCCTCATGGCTAGACCTCTACGCATAGAACTATCCGGCGGGCTGTACCACGTCACATCACGGGGCGACCGGCGCGAGGATATTTATTTTTCAG
>CAISDD010000162.1 GCA_903883985.1 uncultured Pseudomonadota bacterium
CGCCCAGGGAGATGCGCTGCAAGTCTATGCCCGCCGGCTTCATCGAGAGGAAGGTGACCGCCAGCACGATGGGAATGGAAATCGCCACCACCAAGCCAGTGCGCAGCCCCAGGAAGAGGAAACTCACCGCCAGGACGATGGCGACCGCCTCCAGCAGGCTCTTCATGAATTCGTCGATGTTGCGCCTCACCACTTCCGGCTGATCCGCCACCTGGGCGAGTTCCA
Source organism: uncultured Pseudomonadota bacterium (assembly GCA_903883985.1). Lineage (GTDB taxonomy): Bacteria > Pseudomonadota > Gammaproteobacteria > Burkholderiales > Thiobacillaceae > PFJX01. The sequence goes on from CAISDD010000162.1 coordinate 226, forward strand.
GGCCCACGGGCAGGGTGGCGGACAGGCGCGCGGTCGTGGCCCGGATCTGCTCTCCCAGTGCCATGACGTTGCCGCCACGGATCATCGACACCGCCAGGCCCACGGCTACGTGCCCGTTCCAGTGGAAGTGCGGCTGCGGCGGATCGGCGTAGCCACGCCACACCTTCGCAACATCTCCCAGACGGAATAGTTTGTTGCCGGCACGGATGCCGATGGCGCGGATGGCATCGACGTCGTCGAAGCCACCTGTCACATGGAGGCGGATTCGATCACTCGTGGTATCGACACTGCCGGCCGGGGATAGCGTGTTTTGCGCCTGCAAGGTTTGCTGGATCAGATGCGGGTTCAGGCCTAAGGTTGCGAGCTTGGCCGCCGACATCTCGATCCAGATACGCTCATCCTGCACACCGATCAAATTTACCTTGGCCACGTCCGGGATGCGTCGCAATTCCAGTGCAATGGCGTCGGCCTGGCGGCGTAGTTCGGCTTGCGAGTAGCCCGCTCCGGTCAGGGCGAAGACATTGCCGAAGGCGTCGCCGAATTCATCGTTGGGAAACGGCCCTTGAACCCCGGTCGGCAGAGTTTGGCGGATGTCGTCGATCTTCTTGCGCACCTGGTACCAGAGTTCCGGGACCTGTTTCGGCGAGGTGTAATCGTGCAGTTCGACGAACACCAGAGATTCGCCCGGTTTGGAGTAGCTGCGCACATTGTCTAGAAATGGCAGTTCCTGGAGCTTCTTCTCGATCCGGTCGGTGACCTGCCGTTCCACTTCGCCTGCCGTCGCTCCGGGCCAAAAACTGCGCACCACCATGGTCTTGATGGTGAAGTCCGGGTCTTCGGAACGACCAAGCTGGAAATAGGCCAGGATGCCACCCAGGGTAAGCGCCAGCATTAGGTAGGCCACCAGGCTGGAGTGCTCGAGCGACCAGGCGGAAAGATTGAAACGATCGTTCATCCTTGAATCCTCAGTTGAACACGCCCGAGCGTGCGTCTGGCGAGTTGTCTGGCAAGGGAGCGGAGTCGTAGCGCTTGAGCGCGTACGAGTCCGGCCTACTCCTTGCGGGTAGGCGCTCATTTGCAACCGCGCGCGCATGGTCGTTCCCTGCAAGGAGGAGCAGCGGAGTCGTTGGCGGCTGCGCCGCCTTACGAATCCGGCGTGCCCCTTGCGGGTACAGCGGAGTCGTTGGCGGCTGCGCCGCCTTACGAATCCGGCGTACCCCTTGCGGGTACAGCGGAGTCGTTGGCGGCTGCGCCGCCTTACGAATCCGGCGTACCCCTTGCGGGTACAGCGGAGTCAGACGTCGCCTGCCGTGCACTCGGTGCGTAGCG
>CAISDD010000163.1 GCA_903883985.1 uncultured Pseudomonadota bacterium
ATCGACGAGGTGACGAGACCTATCGCGATTTCACCGGTGGCAAACGCCCTCTCAATAAGCACGCTTCAACCTGTTGCCTCAAAAAGAAATCATCGCGGCAGCGCCGGCTTCCGGCCGGCTGTTTTCAAAGACGCAGGCAAGGATGCCTGCGCTACAGGGACTCGCCAGCGCTTCTTCAACCTGCTCTTCTGGGATGGGTACATCACTACCCCGCGTGAACGGGCGCTGTTGACCGTACTCACCGAACCACAGGCACCTCGTCCCCATGGAGAATCCATCCTTGCCTTGTCATGACAGGCAAACCCGGATTTGAAACCATCCATCTCAACCTTCAGTCGGCCGATCTCGCTGTAGAGCCGGTCCGGCTCTTGGTGATCCGCCATCGGCCTCGGCCCTTGCCCTCAAACAGCGTACCAGCCTGCTCCAGTATCTCCTTATTCCACTGCCCAACCTACACCGGGTGAACCCCAAATTCCAGGCAGATATCGTTGATTGTCTTCACTCCACGCAGCGCCTCCAAGCCCACCTTCGCTTTGAACTCAGGGGCAGGCACCTTCCGCATCTTCGCTTCGCCCATCGCTTCTCACTCCTTATGATTTAGCCAAGCTTAAACCGCTGCCTTGAAATCGGGGTCCACTATAGTTCTCAGTGCCCTCCGGATAAAAAAACCGGTCGCCTCGCAGCAGCTAACCCTGTTGTAGTAAGGCGTTTTGAATTCGCGATGAACGTAATCATATAGTTATCGGATTAACTGTCGAACTCCTTGGGCTTGATTCAGCATCATTTCCCTGGCAGCGGAGCTAGCAGGGCGCGGAGGTCTTCCTCGCCGAACTTGGTCAGGACTACCGCGTCCTCGGAGAGCACCCCCGCCGCCAGGGCGGCTTTCTTTTCCTGGAGGGCGACGATGCGTTCCTCGATGCTGCCCTCCGCCACCAGTTTATAGACGAATACTTTGTTTTTCTGGCCGATGCGGTGGGCGCGGTCGGTGGCCTGATTTTCCGCCGCCGGGTTCCACCAGGGGTCGAAGTGGATGACGGTATCCGCCGTGGTGAGGTTGAGGCCGACGCCGCCTGCTTTCAGGCTGATCAGGAATACCGGCACCCCGCCATCCTGGAAGCGGCCGATGACTTCTTCGCGGTTGCGGGTGTCGCCGGTAAGGATGACGTAGCCGATGCCGGCTTGCTCCAGTTCTTTGGCAATCAGGGCGAGCATGGAAGTGAACTGGGAAAACACTAGCACTCGGCGGCCTTCCTCAACCAGTTCCGGCAGCATGTCCATCAACAGTTCCATCTTGGCGTGCTCCTTGACTTTGGCTGCTACCTGCACCGTCTTGAGCAAGCGCGGGTCGCAACAGACCTGCCGCAGTTTGAGCAGGGCATCCAGGATGACAATCTGGCTGCGGTTGAAGCCCTTGCAGGCGATCTCCTCTTTCACCTTGGCGTCCATCGCCGCCCGCACGGTTTCGTAAAGGTCGCGCTGGCCGCCCACGAGTTCCACGCTGCGCACGATGATGGTTTTTTCCGGCAATTCGCGGGCTACCTCATCTTTTTTTCGACGCAGGATGAAGGGAGCGATGCGCCGCGCCAGGAGGTTTCGGCGCAGTTGATCGCCGCGTTTTTCGATGGGGCTGCGCCAGGTATTGGTGAATTGCTTGCTGTCGCCGAGGAAACCGGGGAGAAGGAAATCGAACTGCGCCCACAGTTCACCCAGGTGGTTTTCCAGCGGCGTGCCGGTGATGCACAGACGGTGCTGCGCCTCGATCCGGCGCACCACGCCGGCGGCGCGGGCCTTGGCGTTCTTCACCGTCTGCGCCTCGTCCAGAATCAGGAAGGCGTAGCGGTGGCGCGCCAGTTCTTCTTCGTCGCGCCAGAGCAGGGGATAGGTGGTGAGGCAGACATCGTGTTGCGGGATCAACGGGAAAGCCTCCGCCCGGGCCGGGCCGTGCAGGCTCAACACGCGCAGGCCTGGGGCGCAGCGCTCGGCTTCGCGTTTCCAGTTGAATACCAGGGAGGTGGGCAGCACCACCAGGGCGGGCCGGTCCAAGCGGCCGGCATGTTTCTCGGTCAGCAGATGGGCCAGGGCCTGTGCGGTTTTGCCCAGGCCCATGTCATCCGCCAGGATGCCTGCCAGGTTCTGTTCGCGCAGGAATTGCAACCAGGCCAGGCCTTCCCGCTGGTAGGGGCGCAGATCCAGGGTGAAATCTGCCGGCGGGGCCACGGGCTTAATGCCTTGTGCCTGCTTCAGACGCCGCGCCAGTTGCAGCACCGCGTCATCACCCTTGAACTGCCAGCGAGCCTTGTCGTCCAGGAACTCTAGGCGTGGAGCGTCAAGTGCGGATATCCGCAGTTCGCCACTGGCGGGCAGGGCGTCGAACAGGTCGATGAGGGTGGAGGCCAGGGGTTTGATCCGTTCCGCCGCCACCCGCACCCGATCCCCGGTCGGGGTGTGCAGGATCACGGCTTCAGCCGGCGGGATGCGTTGCAATTGCGCCGCGTCCAGCCAGCGCCGTTCCCGGTGGAAGAGCTCGGCCAGCAGCGGGGCGAGGTGCAGGCGCCGACCTTCTACGAGGATGCCCAGGTCCAGGTTGAACCAGCCATTGCCTTCCTCCACCAGTTCCGCTTCCCAGCTTTCCGCTTCCAGAATGTGGTGGCGGAAATCGCGCGGGTATTCCAGCACCCAGCCAGTGGCGGCCAGGCACGGGGCGAGATCGGCGAAGAATCGCTGCCAGACGGATTCGCTTTCCAGCCCCAACTTGCCGACCACCGCCACGCCGACATAAAAAGCCTGGATCGGCACGGGGGCGAAGCCCAGTTCGCGCAATTCCTCCTGGCGCACCGATTCCGCCGCCAGGTCCCGCGCAACGCGGACAACCTGGCCATCGGCCAGGGTGACGTAATGCTTGCCGTCGCCCGGCACGGTTTCCACCTGCTGCTCACCCTTGCCGTAACGGAAGGCGAGGCTGGCGTAATCGTAGAGATGGCCCGGGTGATCGTGGTGGGCGGGATAGCCGCGATGCGCGCCCCAGGCAAGGGCGGACAAGCTGGCGATCTTCAGTACCGGCACCGGTTGTCCTTCGATTACGGCGAGGTTGGTGCTTCCCGCCGGCCTGGGCAGGTCCGGCGCCGCCCCGGCCAGCAGTTCCGCCACCACTGGCAGATCCGCTTCGCCCAGGGCGGGCAGCTCCAGCAGTCGGCGCAGCAGGATCGCGTGGTCGCCAAAGTCCAGCGGCCCGGCCTCGCCGCTGGCGGTGTCCATATACCAGGGCGGGTCGATGGGTAGCAGATGGGAGGCAGGTGGTTCGGCCTTCAGCGCGGCACGGGTATTCCCTTCTCCATCCAGGTGCCAGTCCAGCCTGGCGGGGCGCACCTCGCCAAGCCGCAGGGGCAGGCAATGCCAGTCGGAAAGTGAGAGATTTCGCATCAGTGACTCCACCGACCAGGCGCGCCCGCTGGCGAGTATCGCCGGCAAGGCCGCCGTGGCCCCTTCCAGCGGCAAGTCCTGCCAGTAGCGCGCGCTACCCACCACGCGGCGCAGCAGGCGCAGAATGCCTAGATCGCTGTCATCCACGAACCCGGGCTGTTCTAACAAGGCGCGGTCGACGTTGTTCCAGAGCTTCCCCGTGGGGCGACCATCGATCATGCGTCCCTTCATCAGAGTTAGGCGTGCGCCTCTCCCCAAGGCGGGCGACAGAATGAGGTAATGCAGGATTTCCCTGGGCTTGGCCGCTTCCTTACCCGCCGCTTTACACAGTATTCTGTCGGCGTTGGCACGCAGCCGCAACCCCGTTCGGGTTTGCTCGGCCCAGACCAGGACCTCCTTGCTGGGCCGCGCCGGAGCCTTTGCTGTTGGCCCCTGGCTGCGCCGGGCCAGCGCCGCCACCAGCACCGCCACGCAATGCTTGCAGAAGCGCCCCACAGGGCAGGTGCAATCGGCATCGATCTGGGCGTGTCCATTCTCCTGGAAAAACGCGACGCGTACCTGGTAGGGCTGGCGCTTTGTGCCCTGCACCTGGGCGGTGATTTCCGCCTCGTGAATAAGCAGGTCGCGCACCGCGTGGCCATAGGGCTGTGCTTTACGGATGTCCTGGGGATTGAACCAGTGGGCGATGTCGGGGGGGCCGTAGCCTTGCGTGGGAGAGAGCATGAAATAAGGCGGTGCAGTGCGCAGATTCTCACAATGCTACCGCGATATCGTTAACAGGGCGAACGTGCTCGGCTTGAGCCGCGGCCTGGCATGATGTGTTACAGCTTGAAGGGGCTCGCCAGATCGCCAAACGCAATCCGCATACCCATAATGGTGGAATTTCTGCTTCCATTTTTTCCATGACACACCGGATTGTCAGCGACACCAATATTTTTCTTGGCGCCTGTCTGGGTCAGTGCTCGGCCCATCATGTGGTGGCGGCCTGCCTGCGCGGGCAATGCCAGCCGCTGATGGGCGCCGCGCTGTTCGCCGAATATGAAGATGTGCTGGGGCGAACCGAACTGTTCGAGACATACCGGCTGAGCCTGGTCGAACGGGATGAATTGCTGGATATCTTTCTCGCCACCTGCGCCTGGACGCGCAGCTACTTCGCCTGGCGTTCCAATCTGCCGGACGAAGCCGATAACCATCTGGTGGAACTTGCGGTGGCGGGCGGCGCCTGTTTCATCGTGACCCGCAACTTGTGCGATGTCGCGCGCATGGAATTGAAGTTTCCCGAGCTGCGTGTCGTGAGCCCGGAAGACTTTCTCAAGGAGATCGCATCATGAGCGCATTGACCCTGCGTTTACCTGACGCCAAACACGCGCGTCTGCGTGCCCTGGCACAGAGCCGTGGCACCAGTGTCAATCGTCTGCTGGATGAAGTCACCACCCTGTTGCTGGCTGAGTTCGACGCAGAAACACGATTTGGCTTGCGGGCCGGGCGCGGTGCCAGCAAGGCCGAGGCATAGCCCTGCTGAACAAGGCCGTAGGCATATAAGGCCAGCGATTGCTTGTTGCCCTACAGACGACGTCCAGTGCCAGAACGCTTGGCGCAGTATAGCTGCCGTCCACCTGCGCAGGCCGACAGTCTCTACCTTCCGGTCATAAGCCTGTTCCAGGTTGCTGCCGTTCGGGAATGGCCGCTTCCTTCCACTTCGGCTGGCCCTTGCCGACCCGGAAGAATCGCTAGTCCGCCGACGCCTTGATGGGCGGATGTCTGGGGTTGAGCCATCGTTCAATACAACGAAGTGGATACCGGCCGGCCGCTTGGGGTGCCTGGCCGTCGACACGTCGGTCTGAACGCGCGACAGCTCGGGCTGAGTGCGTTTGTGCAAGACCTGACTCCGTCCCCCCTCTTCCCCCGGAGGGGGAAGGGGGTGGAACCCTCTCCCTTCGGGAGAGGGCAGGGTGAGGGAGCCCGGAGGTAAGCCAAATTGGTTTCGACAGGTTACTTAACGGCATTCCGTCCGAATCCTCGAAATCTTTCGATATATCTGCCGTAAGTCATTGATTGTTAGAAACGCTCATTTTTCGTGCTTAATTGTTGTGCCATAAGCGCAGACTTGTGCCGGTCTAGGCGCTTGCAATTCCAGAAATATTGGTTGAATGTTCATATGACAGACCAGAACCAATGCCACCGTCGAGGGGTCACCCCTTTCGCCTGGTGCGTGGCGAGCGCATCGGCGGTAAGGTTCGTCAGATCACCGTTCTCAATCTCGGTCGCCACTTCCCCGTCCAGTGGTAATACTGGCCTGTGCAGTCGCATTGAGCTTTGCTGCAGCCCCAGGCAATTCTGATTGCCATTTCCTGTCCAACGGCCATTGAGCGCGCCTTGCCGCCACAGGAGCCGGTGGTCGATGAAGCTGCCGATAACGTGGCCGATTCCGCCAATCTCCCGGCCCCACCCACAACGACTGCGTCACCCGCACCGGACTTCCAGGGGTCGACGACGATTCCCAGCAACAGACGCAACCGCGCAGCGTTGGTGTCGAGCACGTCGCGCTGCATGCGTTGGAGCAACTCGGTTTCGTCGAGTGTGTGACCGAACTGGGCATCAACGGTGTTACGCGTGCCTGCATCCTCGGCAATCTCATCGGAGCGCATGGCCGACCTGGCGTGGTCATAGAACCTGGCATGTGTGCATACTCTTTGCGCGGGAACCGGGAGGTCTCGGATTTGACCAGACACCACAAGGTGCTGGCCCGCATCGTGAAGGCGAGGAGCCGTAGCCGATGATGCACGAACCCGAGAAGTCAGACTCGGCCATACGAGCGAAGAAGCCTGCGAACAAAGCCGCCTCGGCGGCAGCGGAGTGGGTGGAGCAAAGGGCCGGGACCAAGGGAAACACGGGGCATCCGCGCACGAACCGGACTCAGTGCCGAAACGACGTGACACAGGGGCTGGACCGTGTACGGCTCGCTGCCAGGCAGCGGAAGAGGGAGAGGTACACTCAATCCTCTTAACTTAACCAGACGACACTTTCAAGTGGTTGATTTGTAGGCATGTTTTCGA
>CAISDD010000164.1 GCA_903883985.1 uncultured Pseudomonadota bacterium
ATGTAGAGACTCCCGGGCAGCGCCTGCGCCGGCAAGTTGAGCGTAGACCGAACAGGAGTAGCCGGGGAGGCGCCCTCCTCGCCCGGTTGGATCAGGTCGCCTGTGTGGTTGGTCATATGCACATTGTGCGTCAGGATGGATTGAGGGTGGTGACAAGCTTCGAGCCGCGAATGACTTATTCTTGCGCACAGAAGGCGCGGAAATATTGACCAACCCTAGAGCAACCCCTCCTTCGACACGCCTCGCCGCCGCAGGATGCGACGCAGGGCTTGCAGCGCCTCGACCTGGATCTGGCGCACCCGCTCGCGGGTCACGCCGAGCTGTTCGGCCAACTGTTCCAGGGTAGAGGCGTCCCGATTGTTGAGGCCGAAACGGCATTCGATGACCCAACGCTGTTTCTCGCCGAGCTCGGCCATCCACTCGCGCACATAACGCTCAACCTCGGCCAGTTGCAGCATGTCTTCCGGCTTTTTCGAGTGTTCGTCTGCGATCGACTCGCCGATCGACAAGGTGGGGTCAATATCCAAAGGCGCGTCCAGAGAGGCCACGCGGTCGTTCAGGGCAAGCACCCGACGCACCTCTTCCACCGTCTTGCCGGTGAGGCCGGCGATCTCTTCAGGGCCGGCGTCCGGAGTTCCGTGCGTCTCCAGATGGCGCTGCGCGCGCAGATAGATGTTGAGTTCCTTGATTACGTGGACTGGCAGGCGGATGGTGCGCGACTGGTTCATGATCGCCCGCTCGATGTTCTGACGAATCCACCAGGTGGCATAGGTGGAAAAGCGGAAACCGCGCTCCGGCTCGAATTTATCCAGGGCATGCATCAGCCCCAGATTGCCTTCCTCGATCAGATCGAGCAGGGTAAGGCCGCGATTGAGGTAGTGCTTGGCGATGTTCACTACCAGGCGCAGATTGTGCTCGATCATCTTCTGCCGCGCCGCGAAGTCGCCCTCGCGCGCCCGCGTCGACAAGGCGCGCTCCTGAACCGCCGTCAGCAGCCCTTCTCGACCGATTTCATTGAGATAGAGCTGGGTGACATCCGGTACGTCGTCGTATTCGTATTGGCCTTCTGCCACGGATGGCCGCGGAGCCGACTCCCCTACGATTTCCTGGAGGTCTGGTTCCACATCGGGTTCGCGCTCATCGTCCATCTTCTCTCCTGTCGGGTATCTCCCACCAGCGCGCCCGAAGGACGCCTAACCGGTCGCCGGAAGGTAATTCAGGGGGTCCACGGGCCTGCCAGATTCACGGATCTCGAAATGCAACATGACGCGGTCCGCATCACTGTCGCCGATCTCCCCGATGTTCTGGCCGCAATGGACGCTCTGCCCTTCGTTTACCAGGATACGGGCATTATGGGCATAAGCAGATAGTAAGGTTTTCCCGTGGCGAATGATGATTAGTTTTCCATAGCCTCGCAAGCCGGAACCGGCATAGACGACGCGACCGTTGGCCGCAGCCTGCACCGACAAACCGCGTGGGCCGGCGATGTCGATGCCCTTGTTCAGACCCGTGCCAAAACGCGCGAGGATGGGGCCTTGCAACGGCCAGGACCAGCGTTGCGGTGGCGCCTCGTCGGCCAATTCGTAGGCCGTCTCGGTGGGCCTTGTCACGGAGCTGGGCAGTACGGGGGCGAAGCGCGCGACGCTTGGGGCGGCCGGCGGCAAGATGCGCAGAAGTTCGCCACTGCGGATATGGTCGGGCGCGGCGATCCGGTTCCAGGAAGCCAGGTCGAGGAAATCCTGACCATGTTGGAAAGCAATCTTGTAGAGGGTGTCGCCAGGCTGGACTCGGTAGTAGCCAGCAGCGGCCGGGGCTTGCCGGGGCGGGGAACGCTGCGCGCGCTCGAGGATCGGCGCGGCGTGGTGTGTGCTGGCGCAACCTGCGAGCACGACGAGCACCATTCGGATCAGCTCACGCCCCCCAGAAGAGGCACAAACTTGACCGCTTCCAGGATGCGTTCGCTGAAACCGCCTTCCAGGTTCGCATCGACCACCACCAGATATTGCGAATCGCCAGCACCCACCGGAGCGACCAGGCGACCGCCAGGCTTGAGTTGTCGCTTGAGTTCTTCAGGAATGTAGGGCATGGCTGCGGCGACGACGATGGCATCGAAGGGTGCAGCCTCCGGAAACCCGTGGCTGCCATCGGCATTTTTCATCAACACGTTGTTGATGCGCAAACTGCGCAGAGTTAGGCGCGAGCGCCCGACCAGCTTGGAGATGCGCTCGATGCTGACCACTTCCTTCGCCAGTTTCGAAAGCACCGCAGCCTGGTAGCCGCAGCCGCCGCCGATTTCCAGCACTCGCTCCAGGATACGGCCCTGGCAGGCCAGTTCGCAGGAACGGGCGACGGTGTAGGGACTGGAGATCGTCTGACCCTGGCCGATGGGCAGGGGCGTGTCTTCGTAGGCGCGCGAATGCAGTGCTTCTTCCACGAACGGGTGGCGCGGCATGGAATTCATCGCCGCCAGCACCATTACATCCTTGATGCCCTGTGCCTTGAGCCGTTCCAGCATGCGCGCACGGGTACGCTGCGAGATCATGCCGACGCCGACGTTCATCCGAAAATTCTCACAGCAGGTTCCCCAATCATCGTGACAGCCAATCCTCGACCAGCCCCATCTGGGCATAGCGGGTGAGATCCAGTTGCAGCGGCGTCAGAGATATTCGGCTCTGCGCCACGGCATGGAAATCCGTACCCGGCCCTGCATCCTGGGCCGCACCCGCTGCCCCCACCCAGTACATGGTCTGGTTGCGGGGGTTGACGGTCTTCACCGTATCCTGTGCCCTGTGGCGACGCCCCAGGCGAGTGACTTCGACCCCGGCGATCCGATCGGCCGGAAGATCCGGCACGTTGACATTGAGCAATACGTGCTCGGGGAAAGGCCGCGCGGAAAAACGCGCCACCAGGGTAAGGAGGAAGTCTGCCGCCGCCTGAAAATTTTCCGGCGAGCCATTGGCCTGCGAGGTGGGGGCCAAGGAGATCGCCACGGAAGGAATACCCAGCAGGAAGCCTTCGGTGGCAGCAGCCACCGTGCCGGAATACACCGTGTCGTCGCCCATGTTGGCGCCGTGGTTGATACCGGAAATGACCATCTCAGGGAGTTGCGGCAAGAGTCCGGTCACCGCCAGATGCACGCAGTCCGTGGGCGTGCCATTGACATAATGAAAGCCGCCCGGCGTCTTGCGCACCATCAGCGGCCGATCCAGCGTCAGGGAATTGCTCGCGCCGCTGCGATCGCGTTCCGGGGCAACGACCGTGATGTCATGGCCGTGACGGCTGAGGGTGTCGGCGAGGATGGTCAATCCGGGGGCGAAATAGCCATCGTCATTACTGAGGAGTATTCGCATTCGATATAGGTGGGTTATCGCGAGCCGTCGCGGCACGTCAACAGGGGCGCGCGAATTCTACGTGGTTTACCCCGCCTGTTGTAGCGCTTCCCCTCCTCGCTCCCTCGCTCCCTCAACTCCCGCCTCAGATTGCCGCTATAGTCGGCAGCCATGGCCTTCCCTCCTTCTTCCCTCGTGCCATTCCTCGTGCTGCTCTGCCTGGGCAGCGGGCCTTGTTCGGCCTGGAATGTCAGCAACCGGGTCGTGGTCTTGCATGGCTTGCTGGTCATCGACCATACGAAGTCGGTGCGCCAGATCACACAGGCGCAAGCACAGGGCGGATTTGCCGCCAGTCAGGGGCTGGGTCTTTTTCAGAACCGAGTGAAGACGGAACTGGTTTTCGAACAGACCGATCTGAAGAACAAGCGTCTGGTCATGACCACGCGCATCACGACCGCGCCTATCATCTATGTCGCTGCCGAGTTCTCCGAGGGATCCTGCCCCTACGACGTCATCCTGGGTCATGAACTGACCCACCAGCGCTTTGATCTGGCC
>CAISDD010000165.1 GCA_903883985.1 uncultured Pseudomonadota bacterium
CCCCCGAAACCGGATGAGCCATTTCGCGAAAACGTTCACAATGTCGCTCGTGCCCTTGAACCTGCCTGCCGTCCCTGCTATTCGCGCCTGTTGCTTGCTGCTCGCCGTGAGCGTGCTGGCCGCGTGCGCGATTCTGCCCGCGACCAAACCGGCGCCGCCGGCGAAGCCGCCCCGGCAGGCCGAGCAGGCGAAGAAAGTAGAGCAGGCCAGGCCCGCCGAGCGGCCGAGTGTCGTGTGTAGCGCCAAACAGGGCAATCCCTTCGCGATGCGCAAGAAGGTGCTGATCCTCTCCCTGCCCGTGCAGCGTCCAGGCGAAGCGGTCGATCTGCCGGATATCGCCCTCGCCTGGTCGAATGCGCTGCAACTGCGCTTACGCAAGGGCGACCATTTCCTGATACGCGATGGCAGTTCTTACGCGATCGATCCGCTGGGCGACGTGCGCCAGCAAGCGACTACCCTGGCGCGCACCCTCGACGCGCAAATCGTGATCGCCGGGCAGATCACCAGCTTGGGTTCGCTGCCGCAGCCGTTTGGTGATAAGCGCGTGATCGAGACCGTTCTGGATGTCTATGATGGCGACTCTGGTGCACGCCTGGCGCGACTCGAACACCATGGCGAGGTGCGGGGGAGGGTACTCAACCAGGGCAGCCCCTTGCGGGGCGGTTTCTTTGGCACTCCGCTAGGGTCTGTGGTGGCGATAATGCTTGAGCAGCAGGTCGCCGATATCGAGGATGAACTCTCCTGCCTGCCTCTACAGGCGCACATCGTCCGTACCCACGGCGATGAAGCGCGCCTCGATGCCGGCTACACCAGCCACATTCGTCCCGGGGACAGCTTGCGCGTGACGCAGCGCCAAGGCTTCCCGGGCAGCGGCGGCGAGCAGATCGAGAAGACCTTTGGTAACCTGGTAGTCAAACAGGTATTTCCCGAGACGGCCATCGGCCAGTTCCAGGGCTCGGAGCAACCGGACTGGCGTTACAGTGTCTTTGTTCGGGCATGGTAAGCACACAAGATGCAAGGTGCAAGCGATAGGTATCCGCTATGGCTAAGTAATGTCGCGTAACTTGCCTTCATTAAGCTGCCGGCGCAGGCCCTCATCCCCGGCCATTCCCCCGGAGGGGGAAGGAGGTGGAACCCTCTCCCTTCGGGAGAGGGCAGGGTGAGGGAGCCCGGTGGTAAGCCAAATTGGTTTCGACAGCTTACTTATCAATCATCCGTCTCATAGCCCATCTCTGCCATCAACGGCCGAATCATTGGCAGGATACGCTCGATGGCCCCCGGGTTGTGTTGCCGCCACTTCTGCTGTTGCGGCGCGCCCTTGACAATGCTGGTGGGACGCTTGTGCAGGCTCGCGCAACGCTCGCGCACTTCAGTCGTGAAAGGGAGATCGAGTTGGGAGTAGGCCTGCTCGAACATTTCCACCGGCCGTTCGAACAGTTCCTCATAGCGCAGGTGTACCCATCGTTCAGGCGGGATCAGCCGCTTGGCGTCCAGAGCGAGGCGATTGGCACTGACCCACTGAAAAGCGCACACCTCTTCCAGGCTGGCCTGGTTGTAGGCGCGCCAACCCGGCGGCAGGAAGAAATGCCATTCGGCGAATTCGCCGGAATTGATCTCCACCGGATCAGGAGACGGGCCGAAAAAATGACACAGGCCGAAGCCGCCATCCGTGCGGCCATGGCGCCAGCCGTCCATCATGGAACTGATGTTGTCGCGGCCGTCACGTTGGATGAAGACGAAGCGGGCATCGGGAAACAGCGCGTACAGATAAGGCAGGCGCAGGGTGTTGATGCAGGTCTTGTCCAGCACCTGGCCCGCACCCAGGCGCTGGTAGAAGAAACGCAGAGCCGCAGCGCGGTGTTCCGGCCTGGCCTGTGCCTCGCCCGCCGCCTCGGATTCCCAGCCATTGTTGAGCGGTCCATAAAGCCCATCCCAGAAGTCCGGGAGTTCATAGCCGAACTTGAGAAGTTGCGGTGCTGCCGCCAGCGTCTCGTAAGTCACCGTGGTGCCAGAGCGGGAACAGCCCACCAGAAAGATCGGGTCGGGCTGCGCCGGTTGCGCAATGTCCCAGGCCAGGCCGCGCGCGGCGTAGCGCAACGCACGCAGGTTCTTGGCGCGGATTTCCGGGTCCAGAAGTTTTTTTAGCTTGGCCATCGGGTTCACGTTGCCCTCCTCGTTCGGTCTCTGTGCGCCAGGCGATAGCCCCGAACCTCCCCCAAGCTCGCCGCCAGCCGGACCAGGAAGAAACGCCGGCGAGGGGTAGACCAGGCCGTCAGGGCCGAGATGAAATAGCCGAACAGCTTGCGATACAAATACAGCGGAATACCGCGTGCGCCAAAGTGTTGCATGCGCACCGAGGACGCCGTGCGCTCGTAGGCTTTCCCCAGCAGGTAACGCAGTTTCAGGCGCTCCCGGTCCACGTAATGATGCTGGACCACCCCTGGAACGTAGCGCAACTTCGCACCCAGGGCGAGTGCGCGCAGTACCCAGTCGGTGTCCTCGGCCCCCCCCAGGTTGTGCCCGACTGGACCCAACTCGACCGAGAAGGCGCCGACTCGCTCTAGCCACGGCCCGCGCAGGAACAGGTTCCCGCCCCCAGGAATGGCGATATCTGGAGTGATGGCACGAGATTCATCGCCCAGATTGAAGCGCGGCACCGGCAAAGGATAGACGCGATAGGGACCGGCTTCATGCACCCAGGCGGGTTCGCTTCCATCCCAGTCCGGCAGGATGCGCCCGCAAAACAGATCGGCATCGGGATATTCGTCTGCCGCCTGACAAACTGCTATCAGATAAGTGGCGTCGACGCGGTGGTCGTCATCGACGAAGGCGACCAGATCGGCGACGATTCGGGTGATGGCCTGGTTCAACGCATGCGACTTTCCAGGCGTGGGTTCCTCGTACCAACGCAAAGGCAGACGGCCGCTCGGCACGCGCTGGTAGTCATCCAGAAAGGCGTGGGTGGCATCGCTGCAGGCATTGGCGATGACCAGAACCTCGACCTTCCAGCCGGCTGGCTTGGTAGCGCCATTCAGCGACGCCAGCGTCTTGCCGAGCAGTTCGGCACGGTCGTGGGTACAGATCAGGATGGTGAGCAGCATCGCTTCAGAAACTCAAACAGGAATAAACGGTCGTGTATCATGCTCTTTTCCGAAAGAGACGGCCCAAGTCCAGTATCTGAGAGAGAGTTATGCGATACAGCGGCCGCTGCACAAGGCAGAACTGCGGGTAATAGGGCTGCAGCCGCCAGTGAGCTTCATACTTGTTCAATGCGTGACCCACCGCCATGAGACTGTTCTTGACTTCACTTTCAGCTGCAATCTGGCCCACCGTGCGCACATGCAGACGTCGTTCGGCTACGATGCGGTCCAGCAACCGACGGAACTGCTCGTATCCATAGCAATCTGCGGCATTGAAGTCGTAAGGATGCATCACGAGTACCAGGACAGGGGAAAGCTGCCGATAAAGCCTGGCTTCTTCCAGTGCCTGCTCGACAGTGTTCAGGTGGCAGCTCCAAGGCAGACGACAAATCTGGGCAATAACGCCGGAAAAGCTGTCTATGGCCGAGGATATGTAGAGAAACCCCAGATTCTGCAGTGCCATCAAGGTACTGCTGTCTCCCGAGTTCCATGGCGGCACGAAACCTTCGATCGTGGTATCGAACAGCGTATTCAGATGCTGCCGGCCTTCCCGGATCAGGGCTTCTTGCTCCGCCATATCACGGCCTTTGAATTCGCTTGGCTTCCCGTTAGCGTTGTGATTTGCATGGCTGTGGCCATGCTGGGCGATTTCGATGACCCCGTTACGCTGGGCTTCCAGGAGATGGGAAGCATTCTACCGATCGAGGTCGATTCGGCCTTCAGGCCGCACGCTAAAGGGCACGACTGCAAAGGTGGCGCATAGCTCGCGGCATTGGAGCTCAGCGATCAGCTGCTTTTCAACGACGTGATCACTGGTCGGCGAAGGGTCATCGAAACGGAAGGCGATGCGGATCATAAAGGCCTACGTGAGGCCCAGCCGACGACCTGCCCCAGGAAATAGGCGACGTTCATTTCCTTGCGCAACGTGGCGTTACTGCCGTTGATGCGATATTCCTGCCAGACGGCACGCATGGCGCGTACAAGCTGGCCTGCCAGATAAAACGGCGGCAATCGGAAAGCTTCGCCGCGCTTGCGGATCGCTTCCATGCGGCCCTGGCGGTAATGCAGGTCGATGAAATAACGCCGATCCAGCTTGACCGCCTGGATGCGGTGGTGGATGACCGCTTCCGGCGTCCACCAGACCTTGTATCCGGCGTTCAGCAGGCGGCGGTAGAAGTCCACTTCCTCACCCCCGGTGTTGTCCTGGCCCTTGCGGCCAAGGGCGGCATCGAAGCCGCCCACCTGGCCCGCCAACTCCCGGCGAAAGCCGAAGTTGCCGCCGTGGAAGGACTCACCTGGGCCGGTCAACTGCGCGATGGCTGCGTGGCGGTTGAGCTGCCCCAGAAAACCGAGCAATTCGTCGCGCAGCCAGACCGGCCGCTCGCCTTCGAACAGCACCTCGATGCGGCCACCGAAGGCATCCGGGGCCTGCACCTCGATCAACCGCTCATAGGCACAAAGCCAGTCCGGATCGGCCGTCTCGTCGTCGTCAAGAAAGATGATGTATTCGCCACGGGCCTCGGCGATGGCGCGGTTGCGGGCATGGGAAAGCCCAAGCTTGGCCTCTCGCAGCACGCGCACCTTCCAGCCATCCGGCCAGGGAATGTCCGCAAGCAGTTCCCGGGTGGAGTCGCTGGACGCGTTGTCTATGACCAGGAGTTCCCATTCGGCCTTGGGAAGTTTCAGCCGTGGAAGATCCGAGAGGGTACGCAGCAGGCGGTCTGCATGATTGTGGGTGCACAAGGCGACGGTATAGGCGCAAGTCATCGTCCGACTCCGGGCAGGCGGCTGGTCAGGCGA
>CAISDD010000166.1 GCA_903883985.1 uncultured Pseudomonadota bacterium
CCGGGGGAAGGGCTGGGGATGAGGGCCAGCGCCGGCAGCTTAATGAAGGCAAAATGAGTTACGCGACATTACTTACGCAAAAAAAGCGCGCGGAAGTTACCATGAATGCCCCCTAAAATAAAGGCGGCGCGCCAGTCGCGCGCAACGAGGAGTGGGTAATGGCCGTTGAAGAGAACCAGGCTGGAGGACTTCCGGAAGGCGACGATGTCCGACGCAGGGCGTTGCTGCGACTGGGCGTTGCGGGCGTGGTGACGGTTGCTGCACTCGCCGGGCTGTGGTGGCTGGATCGAGGAAGCACTCCGAAACCCGTGAAGGCCTTGCCCACCCCCATTGCCATGGCGCCCCCACAGGAAACAACGCCGCCACAACCCCCACCCGGGGAAGCCACACCGGCGCCGGAGCCCGCACCTGCCACGTCGACCGAGCCCGCAGAGGAAACCTTGGCGGCGAAGCCGCACGCCACATCGGGCGAAGCGCCGCCCCCACCCAGGGTCAGCAATGCGCCCAGGCACCCTGCGGCGACACACGCGCCTGTGCTCAGGGCCGCGCACCAGCCCACCTCCCTTACTCCAGCGGAACCCTATCCTGCCGTCCGACCGGAAAATGCGGGCACAGAACGTTTCGTAGTCCAACTGGGCGTATTCAGCAATCCGGAACATGCACGCGAACTGGTCAACAAGTTGAACAAGCAGGGCATCCATGCCCACATGGAAACGCGGGTACAACTGGGCCCCTTCGAAAACCGCGCGGACGCGGAAATAGCGCGGGTGGAAATGCAGAAGCTGGGAATGCGGGCGCTGCTTACTCCGGTTGCAGCCATGAAATGAGCCAGCCGGCCTCGCCCGGAGCCGCCTGATACGCCGCGTCGGCACCTATTTCTGCGGCCCAGGCGAGTTCATCTGCGACATAGATGAGCGGCAAGCGTGTGCGTAACCACGGTGGCACAGCACATTCCCGCAGCAGGTTTTTCAGGGTACGAGAAGGCCTGTGCCCTTCCGGGCGCAGGCGCTCGCCACCGGCGCGCAGCTTGACCGTCGCCTCAACTGGCAGGCGCACGCCCGCACCCGTGGCCGCAGTGAAGCACAAGCTCCCCGCGCCCCCCATGTCCAGCAGGGCCTCGCCGCCCCAGTGCCATATCCGTGAACCCGGTGGCGGCGGGTTGTTCACCAGCACCACATGCCCCTGGAAACGCCGCAGCGAGGCTGCGCCGAAATCGACCCTGGGTTCGGCGTCCAGGCGCGCGTCCAGCATCTGCGCCAGGGCCTCGTGGAGGCGCTCGCGACGAATCGGGATGCCGCGCAATTCCAGAAAGTGACGCAGCAGGTTGCGCGCACGCGCCACATCGAGCCCCGCCAACTGCGCCAGTTCCAGGCCTTCCTGCGCATGGGCTCCGTCCAGACGCGCCAGGGCGTCCAGCAAACCCGCCGTCTCGGCAAATTGCGCGGCGGCTTGAGCCAGAGTGACCGCCGCACCGGGAAACAGGTCTTCGAGTATCGGCAGCAGGAGGTGGCGAGCGGCATTGCGCCGCAGCGCGGTATCGCTGTTGCTGGCGTCTTCCACCCAGACCAGACCATGCGCCCGTGCATGGATCTCGATCTCGCCGCGCGACACGGCGAGCAGCGGACGCAGCAACCGGACAGACCCGAGAGCGCGCACCTGCGGCATGGCCGCCAGACCTTTGATGCCGGCGCCGCGCAGCAATTGCAATAGCACGGTCTCGGCCTGATCGCAGCGATGGTGCGCCAACGCCAGCGCATCCGCATCCAACCCGGCGAAGACGCGATAACGCGCTTCCCGCGCGGCGGCTTCCAGACCCTGACCGGCGCGCCTCACCACGACCCGTTCCACCCGCAGAGGGATGTCCAGGCTGGCACATTGCTCGCGGCAGTGCGCCACCCAGGCGTCAGCCTGCGAGGACAGGCCATGATGCACATGCACGGCGGACAGATGGAAGGCGAACTCGCGGCGCAAGTCGGCGAGCAAGGCCAGGAGAACCGTGGAGTCCACTCCGCCCGAATAGCCCACACATAAGCGCGGGCCGGGAGGATGGCGCCGCAGGAAGTCGGCGACCGACTCCCGCAGCGCCCCGCCCCGGGCAGAACGAAATATGCCGGCGCCCCCGTTCAGGTACGCGTTTCCTTGAACTTGCCGTATCCCATGAGGCGAGCGTAGCGGTCGTTGAGCATCGCGTTGCGCGGACGCTCGCCGACTTCGTGCAGAACCTCGGAGAGGCTGGCGCGCAAGGAGGCCATCATCGCCTCGACATCACGGTGGGCGCCGCCCAGTGGTTCGTTGACGATGCGATCAATCAAACCCATGGTCTTCAATCGCTGCGCCGTGATGCCCAGGGATTCGGCCGCCAGGGGCGCCTTGTCCGCGCTCTTCCAGAGGATGGAGGCACAGCCTTCAGGAGAAATCACGGAGTACGTGGAATATTGCAGCATCATCACCACATCGCCCACGCCGATGGCCAGCGCGCCACCGGAACCGCCCTCGCCGATCACGGTGCAGATCACCGGGGTCTTGAGTTCGGCCATGACGTAGAGGTTGCGGGCGATCGCCTCGGACTGGCCGCGCTCCTCCGCATCGATGCCAGGATAAGCGCCGGGCGTGTCGATGAAGGTGAGCACCGGCAGGTGGAACTTCTCGGCCAGGCGCATCAGACGCAGGGCCTTGCGATAGCCCTCGGGTCGCGGCATACCAAAGTTGCGGTATTGCCGCTCCTTCACGTCGCGGCCCTTCTGATGCCCGATCACCATCACCGGCTCACCTTCGAACCGGGCGATACCCCCGACGATGGCGGGATCATCGGCATAGGCACGATCACCGTGCAGCTCTTCGAACTCGGTGAACAAGGCGTGAACGTAATCCAGGGTGTACGGACGTTGCGGATGGCGGGCGACCTGGGAAACCTGCCAGGCGTTGAGCTTCCCGTAAATCTGTTTGGTCAGCGCCGAACTCTTCTTGCGCAGGCGACCGATTTCCTCGGAGATATCCAGAGAAGAATCGCCCTGGACCTCGAAGAGCTCCTCGATCTTGGCTTCGAGTTCGGCGACAGGCTGTTCGAAGTCGAGAAAAGTGACTTTCATAGAGTGTTGAGCCTGGGTAAAAGGGCAGCCATTCTACTTAAAGCTGCCTGGTTGATGAGCGATCAGTGATGGTGACCATGGGCGCCATGCACATGGCCGTGCTCCACTTCCTCAGACGAGGCGGGGCGGATCTCGCGCACATGGCACTGAAGTCGGAGTTTCTGCCCGGACAGGGGATGATTGCCGTCCACCACCACCTGACCATCGGCCACGTCGGTGACCGTATAGAGCATGGCATGTTCGCCATCCTCGCTGGCCCCCTCCATTTGCATGCCGACATGAACATCCTTGGGAAAGAGGTCGGCCGGTTCCACCCGCACCAGTTCGGCATCGTATTCGCCAAAGGCATCGTCCGGTTCCAGCAGCACCTCGAGTTCGTCGCCCGTGGACTTGCCTTCCAGAGACGCTTCCACCTTGGGGAAGATGCCATCATAGCCACCGTGGAGATAGGTA
The DNA here is from genome assembly GCA_903883985.1 of uncultured Pseudomonadota bacterium. Classification (GTDB taxonomy): domain Bacteria; phylum Pseudomonadota; class Gammaproteobacteria; order Burkholderiales; family Thiobacillaceae; genus PFJX01. Next base: position 3,543 of record CAISDD010000166.1, read on the forward strand.
GCGGGCGACTCCAGGGTCGCTTCTTCCAGTACTTCGCCGGTAAGCGTAGTGAGTTGGTAGGTCAGGGTAACGACCGTATCCTTGCCGATATTCACTTCATAACTCCTTGACTAAGTTTAGAATTTCTCTGGCGTGCCCCTTGGGAGCCACACCCTGGAGGACGTGGCGGATCACCCCCGCCGCGTCGATGATAAAAGTGGAACGATTCACGCCCACTCGCTGCACGCCATCTACCTCGCGCGTAACCAGGACATCGTAAGCCTTGCTGGCAATGCATTCCTTGTCGGCGAGCAAGCGTACCGTGATGCCATGCTTGTCACGAAAGGCGCCGTGGCGGATGCAATCGTCGCGCGAAATACCGACCACCGAGCAGCCCAGGCGCGTGAACACCGACTCCAGATCGCTGAACTCGAGCGCTTCGGTGGTACAGCCAGGCGTATCATCGCGCACATAGAAGAACAGCACGAGTGTCTTGTTCCGATAGTCCGCCAAGCTAGCGATGGTCATGTCCGCGTCCGGCAACTCAAAATCTGGCGCCAATTGACCAATACCCGCACCCTGGTTCAGCATCACCCGCTCCTCGATATAGGTCGAAACAATTATATGGGTAAACCTCACCGCCCCCTCAGCGCGCCGCCCGGCACATTCTCCATGTCGGCATTTTCACTGGAACACCTGCTGGGCGGGATCAGCCCGGAGGTGTTCCTGGCCGAATATTGGCAGAAAAAACCCTTGCTGGTACGCCAAGCCTTGCCCGACTTCGGCGGATGGCTTGATCGCGACCGCCTCTCCAAACTAGCGTTGTGCGACGACGCGGAAAGCCGCCTGGTCCGCTTCGTCCGCGGACAATGCCTGCTCGACCATGGACCGTTCGAGGAAGAAGACCTCGCCGGCTTGCCAAAAAAGAACTGGAGCCTGCTGGTTTCCGGGGTGAATCATTTTCTTCCGGACGGCGACGCCCTGCTGCACGCCTTTGACTTCATCCCCTACGCGCGCATGGATGACCTCATGGTCAGCTTTGCCCCGACCGGCGGCGGAGTCGGCCCGCATTTCGACTCCTACGATGTCTTCCTGATCCAGGGTCTTGGACGCCGTCGCTGGGAAATCAGTGCCCAGGACGATCTGGAAGTGATGGACGACGCGCCGTTGCGCATCCTCAAGCGCTTCGCCCCCACCCAGTCCTGGGAGCTGGAACCCGGCGACATGCTCTACCTGCCACCGCAA
>CAISDD010000167.1 GCA_903883985.1 uncultured Pseudomonadota bacterium
AAATGAATGGTTGCCATCACAGCACTCCGTCTTGTTTGGCTTGGTCAAGCATGGTGGAGACCTCTTGCGCTGCACTGCGCCATTTGGCCACGGAGGCCAGCGGCAAGGCATCGTCACGCCAATACCGATGATCAACGGACCAATTATTGAAGTGCCCTAGGCTGGGCATGGAGGCCATATATTTCGTTGACCGTGGACCATCCGGAATCAGTTGACCGTGGGCGGCGATGCGGCCAGTCAAACTTGGCATGTGCTGACGCAACGGATGCGGTTTTTCCGGCTTTGCAGGATGCTCCCCCGGAATTCCTCCATCTGCACTTGGCGTGACGCCACACGCAAGGAGCATCGCCTTTAAGCCACACTCGGCGACAAAGCCGTAAAGCTGTCCCGCGTTGGCTAAACGTCCTTGGTTGAACAAGGTTTCGGCGTCCGAAAAATGGCGGCAAGCCGCGTGCTCGTAGGCGACAGGTGTAGCCGGTGCAGTGCTCATGTCTTCTTCTTCCTTCCCCGCGTGGCAGTTGTCACAAGCGGCTTCCAGGACCGCAGGTCGTCCAGCGTGAAGCCGTGCGCACGCGCTTCCTCGGACACGAAGCTCTTGTAGTACGCGCCCATGCGCTCGCCATACGCCGGGTCGATCTCGTTGTGCCACTGCTCCAACCACGGCACCAATTCAAGCAAGCCGGCGAGCAGGGGTTGCAGTCGAACAGGCTCCCAGCCCTCGTTCTCCTTCATCTCCAGGTAGTAGGCGGCCAGGGCGGTGGCCTGCTGCAGGTGGTTCCAGCCAGCCCAGGCCAGGGCCAAGCTGGTGTCGGCGCCACGCTCGCAACCTGGGTAGCTGACCCAGCGCTCCTTGGAAACGTCGAGGCCACCGCGCAGGCGCCAGTAGTCGGTTCTCAGGAAGTCCTTGCTCTGGTACTTGGGTGGCACGGGGATCTTGCCCACGTTCTCTCCGGCGTCCTCGCGCCGCTGCAGCGCCCAGGTGTCCTCCCACTGCGCACGCTTGCGCAGGCCGGTGTCGGCGTAGCGCAGCACGGGCAGGAAGGGCACCGATTCGCTGGCGACGAGATCGGCCACGACCTGGGTGAGGTCGAAGCCCGAGTGGCCGGCGTACAACTCCGCGATCTGCATGAAGCCTGCGTCGGCGCGCACTGCGTCGGCCAGGCGGTTGACGGTGGTGAGCTGGGGCGGGTGGTCGAGGCCAGCGGGCCACAGGTGCGGTGCCTCCAGCCGGGCGAGCAGCCAATCGCGCAGCGCGGCGCGTTCCAGATTGTCCCAGGCTGGTGTGTTCCAGCGGCGCTTGTACTCAGGGCGCTCGATCAGGCCGATGTTGCGGTCGTGCTCGATCAGAGCGATGCGGCGCTGGACCACCTGGTGGTAGTCCTCGGGCCAGTGCGACGGAATATCGGTGACGGGTGTCGAGCCGTGGCGCTCGAACCAGGTGGTCGCCTCGCGACCGGATGCCATGCGGCGGGCCAACACGATCTCGAAGGCGCGCTCACCCAACGTAATCCCCGGCGCTGTGGCGCATTCGAAGTCGCCCGCAACGGTGACAGACGGCAGCAGGCTATACAGGCCATAACACTTCCAGTCCAGCTCCTCCTGCAATGCGATCATCTTCGCGCGCATCGACGCGGCGCGCGCTCGGGCGGCGTCGAGCGCGGCGCGTCCGGGTAGCGCGGTATCGTTGACAGCTGCTGCCAACAACGCGGCGGGTAGTGTCGCGGCGAGCGTGGTGGCGAGTGTGTCGAGTTGGCGACCCAGCTCGATCGGACGTTGGGCGGTGAGCGGAAAGTCCTTCAAGCCCGTACTCGTGTACTCGTAGAAGTCCTCAAAGGCATCGGTGCGTTGACGAGCGCCGTGCTGGTCCACCGTACTGCCCTTGTTGTGGAAGATTTGCTTCATCCAGAAGCAGGCGACGGAGGAGTTGAGAAGCCCGAGCTGCCCCAGGTGCTCTTCCTCGCTCGCTCCCGCCGGCAGCTTGATGACCGGCGCCGATTGCTTGAACACCTTGCCGCCCCGGTCAACTACGAAGTGGTTGTGCGTGGCAACGAAGGCGAAGGCAATGCCAATGCGCGCCTTGAATCGCTCAGGAAAGAACATCGAGTGCTCGTACCACCGAAGCCCTCGATCCTCGATGTAGTTGCCGAAGTCACGCCGCTCTTTCAACGTTCGTCTATAGGTCCAGAAGTGCTGTTCAAGCTGCCGCGGAAATGCGTCGAGGACTTGGCATGTCGACGGGTCATATGGGAACAGGGACTGCAACTGCGCCTCGAGTTGAAAATCCCGAATCCATTCACCTTCCACGAGGCCCACTGCGACGTTGCTGAGCCCTTTCCGCTTGGTCCAATCGGGAGGTACAAAGAACACGTTGTCCTCACCGGTATGGGTGGTACGGCCAATGACGTCGATGAGTGAGCCAAGCCTCGCAGCAGTGGCCTCGTTCAGGTGTTCAAGTAGTTCGCTGGCGCCGCCACCTCCGATGCTCCATGGATGAGTAGCAAACGTCGATCTTGGCATGTCCGTCACGCTAACGAACTCGCTCTCCGATCCTGCGCGGTCAACCTGAGCGACGATCGCTGACCACACTTGCCCCTTCGCAGGGTCCTCGGGCGTGCTGGGCTCGCCCTTGATGCCCATCACCGCACGCACGCCGTCACCAACCGGCCCCCGGTGTCGGCCAAACAGGATTACCGTCGGCGTGCCATGCCCCGGGATATAGGCGCCTGCGGTGTCGATGACATGCGTCACATCCAGCCGCGGCAACACCTGCTCGATGAGCTTGCTACCGAACTCGCGCTTCATGAACGAGTTGGTAGTAATCAGCCCGACGTAGCCTGACGGCTCGTCCCCGCGGCCGGTTTGCGCCAGCTCGAAGAAGCGCTCAGTGAACGGCGCGCCGAGCGAGTACTTCATGTGGCAACTGGTGTACAGCCGGCGGTAGGCGGCATTCAGCGCCGCGTCTTTGACGACAATGTAGGGCGGGTTACCCACCACCGCGTGGTACTGCCGGCCAAGGATTCGTTGAACCTCAGCAAGGTCTTCGCTGGCGTATGCATGGATCAGGCCGACGTCTCGCGAGTATTCGGCCGGCGTGAACATCTCCTCGGTGGCCTTGAAGCCGAAGCGCTTGCCATGCAGCAGGCTGTCGCCGATGGCCACATTGATGTGGAAGTCAGGCGCCTCGCTCAGTCGTCGCACATCGCTGGCCTGCAGCGCCGCCACTAGCAGGCGGAAGCGCGCGATCGCCACGGCGAACGGGTTCAGGTCCACGCCGGCAACCGCGTCCAGCGCTTTCTGCGCCACGTCGCGCAAGTTGCGCGCCGGCTCGGCGCGGTGCCACTCGGCCACTATGCGATGGAAGCCACCCAGTAGAAAGTGGCCTGAGCCGCAGGTCGGGTCGATCATCCGCACTTCGCGGAACCCGAACTCGCGGATGGCGGGCGTCAGCGTGCGATCGAGAATGAACTCCTCGACGAACTCGGGCGTCTGCAGCAGCGCATAGCGCTTGCGCGCGGCTTCCGAAAGGTCCTGGTATAGGTCGCCCAGGAAGCGGGTGTTCCAGGTCGCGTCGGTGAAGTCGTGGGCCAGGCTGCCGGTGTTGGGGTCCACCTGCTGCCAGAACTGGCGCACGGCCATCGCCGCATCGCCACTGAGCCCCAAGCGAAAGACCGGGTTGTGCGCCTCATCGAAGAAAGTGTGCAGGCCGGGTAGCGTCCCTGCTTCGCGGAAGCAGGCCAGCAGATAGTCGCGGTCAGTCTCCAGTGGCTTCTCGCGGAAGTAGGCCTCGTGGCGGTCGCGCGCCAGTGCAAGACGGCCGGACTTCGGTGTACCACCCAGCCAGGGGCGTTCGACCAGCACGTTGTCTTCGATGAAGCGCAGGAACACGCACGACAGCAGCCAGTGCACCCCGGCTTGCGTGATG
>CAISDD010000168.1 GCA_903883985.1 uncultured Pseudomonadota bacterium
AGGTTGCCAGCCAATTCAGCGAAAGTAGCCAGGATTTGGCTGGTGGACGGCATGGTGACGAGGAGCCAGGCAGGGAGCGTTTCAGATGCGCGAAGGCATGGGTTCGGTTGAGTTTGTAATTGTCGGGAGTGTTGTTGATCGCTTTGGCTTCGATAACGGCGACAGCAACCCGTACACGAGTGAATGCGTTAGGTTCGAGACGAAATTTTTCGCGAAGTTCATCTGTTTTGAGATAGTCAATTAAGTTGACAAGAATAGTCTGGTATTGGAGAGGTCAAAACAATATCCTTATATATCCATTGCTTACGTAACAATTATATCGCAATGTTTTCGCTGTGGTCCCGAGTTGCTTAAGTTGAGAGGATTGCTTCCTTATCCCCCAGCAGCAGAAAACGCCACAAGTTACCGGCGGCAAACACCGTCCATAGCAGGAAGAAAGCGCCGATCAGACGGCCAAGCTAGGGCAAAATCCGTTTCATGGCCGACGCATCACTTGAGCATCCGCAGCAAGCGCAGATTGTCCATGGCCCCGGAGGAATTCCAGTCTTGAGGCGCGCCGCCGGGCGGATTGTGGCCGAGCCGAACGAGCTTTTCGCGCTCGATCGCCATCAGGCGCTGGATTTCGGCGGCGTCCGGCCGGGCGTCCTTGAAATTGTCCTCGGCGTACTCAAAGATCGTCTTGCCCCGGTAGGGATAGCGGCTGACCCGGGCACCATGAGCCAGCAACAGGCGCACCGCCGCCAGGTTGCCGGCTTCCACCGCGCTCAACAGGGCGGTGCGGCCCTGAATCGCTACATAGTGGGGCGGCACGCCGGCCTCCAGCAGCACCTGCATGGCATTGAAATCACCCATGAAAACAGCCACCCACACCTGGTCGACGACACCGATGCTTGTAAACCTTTCCCGGGGCACGGCGCCGATGAGGGCCGCCACGATCTCGGTTTTTTGTTTTGATTTCTCGCGGCCTTTCAGGACCAGGCTGAGGGGCGTTTGCTTCTCGTCGCTGGTCTGGAGCGGATCAAGCCCCTGGCCCAGCAGCAGCTTCACCACCTCGACATGCAACAGCCGCGCAGCCCAGGCCAGGGCCGAATTGCCGTGAGGGTCCAGTGCATGAAGCTGCGCCGGCTGACGCTGGGTTAAGTCCGCCAGGGCGCTCGGCATATCGGCCACCGCCAGCAACACCGCCAGGGGGTAGCCGGGTTCCGGCTTGCCCACATAACTGATGCGCTTCCTGGGTTCGGCGAGTTGCATGACTTCCCGCTCGCTGACGCATTCCAGGAAGTCGGCGCCGGCATCAATGCGTTGAAGCACCCTATCCTCCTCTCCGGCCAGAGCCGCCCGGACCAGGGGCGACAGCGCCTCTGGCATCGCTCCGCAAGGTGCCGCCGTGGGGAAATCAGCATAGGCAGGCGCAGCGGCGCCCAGGGCCAGGAGGCACGCCGCCATACGAAACCTGAAATTCAAGGAGATTGTCACTGGTCCTCGCCTAATGCTCCGAAAGCCGGTTCGCTACGGCAAGAAAACGCCTGCCAGGCCGTCACGATTTCCCGTTCCAGATAGCTAGCAAACTCGCCCCGCTCCAGGCCTTGGGCCAGTTCCCCCTGAACCAGGGTTTCCAGCAAGCGGGCATCCAGCAGCAGGGAAAAGGCAAAACGCTCGCCCGGCGCAGCCGCCGACACATCCCCACCCGGGCCGGCCAGTTCCACCACGGTCCATTCCGTGCTCAGGTGAATTTCCGGCGCCTGTGTCAATTCGAAGGTTTCCTGTGTTTCCCACGACGGGCCGTCCAGGCGGGCATAAGTGCTCGCCAGCGCCCCCCCAATGCGCAGCAGGAGCGCCCGCGCCAAGCGGCCAAGGTCCACCCGTTGCCAAAGGGGGATGGCCTCGTCCAGCGCCTCATCCCCCTCGGCCTGGCTACAGATCGCCGCCAGGCAACCCGCTGGCTTTCCGCCCACCCTGAATACCAGCCCGCCAGCGAGGGCCGGTGGCTAAATTCCCACCGTCGTCAGATTGACAAACAACGCTTCCGTTGCCTGCCCCACCCGCCAGGCCACGGCCCGAAACGGCCGCATGGGGATGAGCAGCCCGGCCACCCGGCTCAAGGCCATACCGTAATACAAGGCTTGCCGCTGCCGATCACCCTGCCAGCGCTGCTCCAACAACGCGCCCAGATGCAAGGGCTGGCAGCTCAAGCCAGCCAGCTCCAGTTCCAGGCATTCGCCGGAACGCAATCGCAGCTTCAAATCCGTCACCTGCCTACCTTGCGCCGTCGGCAACAAGGTCCGGCCCAACGCGGCTATCTGGGTCCAAACCAAGGTGCGCGTCCCCACCATCAGGCCCTGGGCATCCAGGCGATACGCAGGCACGCCCACCGCCCGCCACCACAAGCGCTGGCACGCCTGGAACGCCAGCCAGCCGCAGCGCCGGCACCAGGGGCGCAAGGGCCAGGAAAAACACCTTGCGGGTGACGAAATCCGCTCCGAGAAAGGGCAAGGTCGCCGCCGCAAAGTAGGCCATCACCCCACATCCGACCAGTCCGAATACAGCACGCACCAGCCAGACACCGTGCCGGTAGCACACCTCGAATTCGACATCAGCCGACTGTGCCCCGCGCCAGGCCAAGGTTTCCGCCGGCCAGGACCAGGCAAAGACAGCGTCCCCCCCACGCAGCCAGTCATGGCGCACCTGCCCCGGCGGCAGCGGCCCGGCCCAGGCATCCTCCGGAACCGGTTTCCCGAAACACATTGCCAGGAAAGATTTCAAGATCAGCCAAACCAAAGCCACGCCCAAGCCGGCCAGGGATAAGGCGGCCAGGGGCATCTGGGCATATAGGCGCTGGGCAAGTTCAAACAAAATGACTAGGGTTCCCGAGATGGAATGGTATGTCAGGCCGCGCTACACACGGCACTTAACAATGTCTGCAGTAGGAAGATGGCCGCTACAGGCAGTTCATGCCCAGCACCTTCGCCGCCTTGTTCAGGCGCGTGTCGAAGCAGGCGAAACACACCGGCACCTGGGCAATGCGTCCGGTCTCGAAGGCGGCGGCCAGCTGGACGCTGTCGTAGCCGCGCAGGGCAAAGGTGACCGCATACTCCCCCGCCCGCTCCACCAGCACCTGACTCACCTCCATAACCACGAAGCGCGGCCAATCCCGCGCCAGCGCCGCCTTGGCCAGTTCGATGACCGGCCCGTCTGCCGGCACTTCCCGGGCACGGCGACTCAAGGCGGCATGGGCCTCTGCCCAGGCAATGCGGCACACGGCCACGGCTTCGCTTTCCGCCACCCGGGCCTGCACCAGATCGCTGTCCACCTCCAGAATGTAAAGTTTGACCAGGGCGGAGGTGTCGCAGAACAGGATCATCCCCGGTCTTCCAGCACCAGGGCGGACGGGAGCTTGCCGCCTGCCTGCAAGCTCAGGGCCGCGCCTTCCGGCTTGCCTCCCTGCCAGGTCGCCACCCCCGCCGCAAGCAGACGCGCCAGGCCCGCACTCTCCGTCGCCGGCACCCCCACGAGGCGGGCCACCACCTTGCGGTGGGAAGTCAGCTCAATGGCCTGCCCGGCCTGGGCCTGCAGCACGTATTGGGACAAATGAGACTTGAAATCCCGCATCGGCACTTCCATTTGAGACCTCTTTTTAATAAAAAGGGTAGCGATTGTGTTCTGCTCGTGCCAAACCAGTCAAGTAAGGTGGATAAGCCGAAGGCGCATCCACCCTACGAACTTCATGCATCTGTCGGAACAAGTTCCGACAAGCCGGCTGAAGCCGGCCACACGAGGCTTACTTCCGGCTGCACTGCTCCGGCCGCATGGTTTTTTCGGAGGCATTGCCCTTGCCATCCGACTTGCAGACCTGGTGGCCCTGGGCATCCACCTTGGCGGCGGCGTCCGAACTGCTGCTGGCATTCACGGTCACGTAGGTGACGCCGCTATTGCAGTAAACCTTGCAGGAATATTCTTCGGCATGGACGGCACCCATCAGGGCGAACAGGCTGACAAAAAGCAGTTTCTTCATGTTATGACACCTCGTTATGGACTTGCGAAATGGCCGCTGCCGGTTGCACCGACAAACGACCGGAATAGCCGCTCACGCCGCCCCAAACGGCGGAGCCAAGGCGCGGGCGGGGTGCTGCACTCATCATGACGGCCCGTGGACACCTTCGGGCACACCCGCTTTCCCCGTGGGGAAAGCGGCTCCGGCGCGTGAAGGCGTGCTGGCAAGACGGAAACCGTTGTTGTTGTTCCGGTTGCCGGGCGAGTTTTTGTTGCGGTTGGCGGAGCGCAAGTTTCTGGTGGTGTTGTTCCAGGAACCGCCGCGCACCACGCGCCCATCAGGCGGGCCGTCAGGCTCCCGCAGCGGGTCGATTTCAGGATCGAACCACCCGCCGCGAAAGAGGGTATGGCGCAAGCGCCAGGTATCGGCATTCCCGGCATGGGCAATCCATGCCTGAATGTGTTGTTGCACGGCCTCCGGCCCCACCGTGCCCGCGCGCCAACGATCCCGCAAGCCCCGCAGACGATTGCGAAAACGGCGCACATTGGCTTCCGGCAGACGGCGATGGTCCCCCGGCAGCAGCACATAGCCGAGAAAATCGGCGGCCTGCGTCGTTGGCGCCACAAAGGTTTTGACCGGATGCAGCGCGTAGGTTGGGCTGAGCACCGCGAAGCCCAACAATCAACAAACGCAAAAAGCCAAACATGCAGTCGACCCACAAACAATCTTGGGCGCATCAAATGTTGGGCTTCCTTGCGTCAGCCCACCCTCCGCTTGCTGGCGATGGCCGGAAACAAGTCGCGGGCGGGGCGGCTCATGGCTGTGCCAAGCCAAACCGTAGGAACTGTAGGGCGGGCTTCAGCCCGCCACTCCTACACTGGCTGGCTGAAGCCGGCCCCACAACGAAGGGCTTATTTCGCTTGAGCATTTTGCGCCTTCAGCCAGCCACCTACCAAGCGCCCCACTTCATCAATGTCGGCGTCGGCGTGAAAGCGGTGCAAATTGGCCGGTCAGAAACTGGAGCGTTTTCTGGCAAGGGAATTGCTTCAAGGCTGACTGTGCGTGTCATAACCGCAGGTCAACTTTCACCATGA
>CAISDD010000169.1 GCA_903883985.1 uncultured Pseudomonadota bacterium
ACACCGTGCCCAGGGCCGCGCCCTTGCCGATCAGCGCCTCGACGATGGGGATGATGCCCGCCGCGTTGGTGTACATGGGCACGCCGATGGCCACCGCCGCCGGGAGCGACCACCAGGGCGCATCCTTGCCCATGATCGACGCCATGAAATCCTCCGGCACATAACCGTGGATGGCCGCACCCAGGGCGATGCCGACGATGATGTAGGGCCACACCTTGCCGACGATTTCGCGCACATGATGGAAACCGCTGCCGATGCGCTCGCCCCAGCTCATCCCGGCATCCAGCGCGGCGGCCGGGGTTTGCGTGTTCTGCATGGCGCGCACCCAGTCCTCCAGGTACGACTCCATGCCCAGCTTGCCGATCACCAGGCCGGCGAAGATCGCCACCGCCAGGCCCAGCACCAGATACAGCCCCGCCACTTTCCAGCCGAACATGCCGAACAGCAGCGCCAGCGCCACCTCGTTGACCATCGGCGCGGAGATCAGGAACGAGAACGTCACCCCCAGCGGCACCCCGGCCTGCAGGAAGCCGATGAACAGCGGCACCGCCGAGCAGGAACAGAACGGCGTGACGATGCCCAAACTGGCCGCCATCGCGTTGCCCACGCCCAGGCGTTTGCCGGAGAGCAGCGCACGAGTGCGTTCCGGTGATACGAAGGTATGCACGATTCCCATCACGAAGACGATGCCGGTGAGCAACAACAGCACCTTGGGCGTGTCGTAGAAGAAGAATTGCAGCGCCCCGCCCAGTCGGCTGTCACGGATTACCGGCAGGGCCGCGACCAGTGCCTCGGAGGCGGGGGTCAGGGTCTGGAATAGCGCGAACCACAACGCCCCCACTAGGAGCAGGAACAACAGCGGCTGCTCGATGGGCCAGCGTTTAAGTCGGGTTGCAATCGTGTGCATGGGTAGCGTCTCTGTTGGGATGAGGCAAGGCGAATGGGGCAAACCGCATGTGCCTCTTAGTGAAGAAGACGAACGAGGTCAAGAAAGGATGCAGGAAGAGGGAACCTCGTGCCGGAATGCACGGGCAACGACGAGCGGCTTCAATCCGGGGGACTCTCGGCCACGGCTGCTCGTTCTGCTGGCCACGGTCGTCAAGCGTCGCAGGGGGATGCAGAATTCTTGGCTGACCAGGGGGCGGAGTTCTTCTCATTGCCGATTGTCGAGAGGGTTGCCACGAGGACAACTGATCGGCCGAAGCGGCCGTTCGAATGACCGTGCGTCCTTCGCATACGGTACGCAGAACAATCGGGGGTGTGAGCTGTTCGGGCCGGGTCCGGTTAGGCGACAGGGTACAACTGCCAAACCTTTTTCGCCATCGCGTCTGCGAACTCCCTCTTTTTTATTTATGGTCAATACCAGCGCCGGTATCATGTTCGGGGACGGGCCAGTGGATCATGATTGGTTAGGCGTTATACTAGTGCAACTTCTCACGGAGAATTGCCGTGACTTATAGTGCAGAAACAGTCGGTCTTAATATCCACGCAGCAAAAGATTATCCAGGAAGGCGAAAATGGCAATGCTAGCTTGAATCGTCAGTTTTCCAGCAAATCCGCTGATTTGGAACAAAATCTTGCAAAGATACAGAAAGAAGTAAAGCATGTCCGGCAGAAGCTTTGCCAGAATTCCTACTTGCTTGACAATAGTAAACGCAAGCTTACCGGTTATTCGCACATTAATATAATTGGCTTCCTTAGGCACAAAATATAACCTCTCGTAATAGGACACGTAATAGGGGACGGACCACGGTTTTTACGCTGTTGTCCCTAATAAATTGCATACCCAACACGGGATAGGCCACGACTTTCTGAACCCGGATCGAAATAACGAAACGCACGGTTTACATCGAGACGTCCGTCATCAGCTATCTAACTGCTCGTCCGAGCAATGACTCGATCAAGTCAACATGCCAACAAATCACCCGTTTGTGGTGGAATGCCGGGCGCACATCGGTCTTGGCTTTTATTTCGCCTTATGTCGTAGAGGAAGCAAGCGCAGGCGACCCACTTGCCGCCTTGAACGTATAGAGGCGCAGCGCTCGATCCCGGTGTTGCCCATTGCACCTGAAATTCTGGAGCTGGAGGAATTTCTGTTGCTTGGCGGCGTTCTACCTGCAAAAGCCCGACTGGACGCTCTGCACATTGCCTGCGCGGTTTGTGCTCCGCCAAGGGCTACAGACTACCGGAACTGGTCACACCATTTGAATTGATGGAGGCCTCCCAATGAACGCAACCTTAACTTGGCATGATACCGTTGTTGAAGAAATTCATGCCACACGTGAGCGCTTTGCGGAGCAGTATCACGATGACCTGCTTGCTTACTCGAATGCGGCGGTGGCTCGCTGCCGCGCTTTAGGTCTGAACATGGCGGAAGACCGGCACCATATTGCACAGGCCGCAATGTTGGATATTGCCACGGGTAAAGGTGCCCCTGTGGCTGGACGTTGAAGAGCCGGCACGCGCAGGGCGCAATAAGTTGTAGGTCGGGTTGGCGTAGCGTAACCCGACCTACTCGGCTACGTCCGCTCCACGAACTCCCGCGGGGTAATCACCCGCCCCTCCATACCCGCATCCTCGAGCAGGAGTTTGTCCCCAGTAACCAGAACCAGGCCCGGCCTCGCAGCCAGCAAGTCCCAGAGCAATTGATCTCCCGCATCGGGGGCCGGCGGCGCCAGCTTGGTAAGAGGATTCAATACCATGGCGTTCAGGGCCAGATCGGTCAGGATGGACTCCACCTCGGACAGGGCCAGCCCATGCAGCACTTGCAGTTTCGGCCGCACCAGTACGGCGTGGTATTCGGCCAGCAGCGGCTCTGAAACCACGAAAGAAAATGCCCCCGCGAGCATGCCATCCAGGATGCGGGAAACGGGAGAAGTCGAATCCGACGTCAACAGTCCGGCCACCACCACGTTGGTGTCGACCACCACCAACGGGCGATCCGGCGCACCGCTCATGGCTTGCCGCGCGCCGCACGGGTTTCCTCCAGGGCAGCGGACAGCGCTGCATCCGCCCCCAGGCCTGCGTGCGCCCGCGCGCGGAGCACCAACTCGCGCGCGTCCTCACGCGACTTGATGCCATAGCAGTCCAGGCTTTCGTCGATCAACTGGCCGATGGTCTTGTTACGCAGGGCGGATGCCTCTTTCAGCGCCCGGTAACTTGCCTCGGGCAGGGTAATGGTCAGGCGGCTCATCTTGGCCTCACATTGGTGCTTTAACACCAATATGTTAGCACGCGTAGGGCGCAATAAGCGCAGCGCATTGCGCCGCATGGGTTGTATCGCCCCCTGAGGTTTACTCCAGCCCATTTTCCTCATGCCAAGAAATTCAGGTGCCAGGCTTGATATTTCCTGGCGCACCCAGCCCGATCTACAGACCAGCACGGGAAGTCATGATTTCTTTCTCGACTCGATCAATTGGATGGTTTCCATGACCCTGGCGAACCTGACACCCAGATACGCGCCCACCGATAGCAGCGCCATATACCCGGTGACAAGGAGATCAGCTTTCGCCGCGAGCGCAGTGGCAATCACGACGTCATCGTCGGCATCGGGAGCGATGCCTGCCAATGCCGATGGTCGAACCAGAGCGGCCAGTTGCATATAGCCATCGACGATCTGTTCGATGGTCAGGAGGGAGGCGGCAATCTTTCGGGCGAATTTGCGCCGCGCGAGGATGTCGCTGAGTTCAGCTAGTATGGGAGTGCTGGTGTAGAGCGCGATGCGTGTCTCGCGCGCTGCTTGCAGCAACAGTCGTGGCGACCCTCCCCACAGGATGGCCGATGCGACCACGTTTGAGTCGAGCACCAGCCGCATGGCAAATACTCAGCCGGGTAGGGTGGGCAAACGGCCTTATCGTTTGCCCACGCGGACTCGCAACGGTGAAATTGGTGGGCAAACAAAAAAACGTTTGCCCACCCTACACCTCTACCAGGCGACGCGCTGGTCGAATTCGTAGTCCGGGCCCGGCTGGGCCTGCGGATCGGTTTCCCGCTCCGCCTGTCCGGTCGCCAGAGCCTCCCACATCGGCGGGCCGCGCGCCGGCGCCAGGCGGGGGGGCGAAGTCGGCTCGCCCAGGTGACCGAGAATTTCGCGGATCACCGGGCCTTCGGTGATGAAGGCGATGATCCGCATCTCGCCGCCGC
>CAISDD010000170.1 GCA_903883985.1 uncultured Pseudomonadota bacterium
AGAGCCGCCTTACGAATCCGGCGTACCCCTTGCGGGTGCAGCGCCGCCATGCGTCGCCTGCCGTGCACTCGGTGCGTAGCGGGTTCACCCAAAGGATGAGCATGATCGAAGGCGCAAACCTCAATGTTCATGGGGCCTCACGGGGGAAGCGGTCAACTGAGGAATCAAGGATGATGACGCCAGAAGCCGCCAAGAGCACCGTCCTGGTCGTTGACGATACCCCGGAAAACTTAACCGTTCTGGGCGAGTTGCTGCAATCACGCTATCGCGTTCGGGTTGCCAATTCGGGGCGGCGCGCGCTTCAGGTCGCTGCTAGCGAGCCGCGCCCGGATTTGATCCTGCTGGACGTGATGATGCCGGATATGGACGGATACGCCGTCATCAATGAGCTGCGCGCCAATCCTGGTACCCGCGATATCCCGGTCATCTTCGTGACGGCGATGGATAGTGACGAGGACGAGGAACGCGGCCTCGCCCTGGGTGCGGTCGACTACATCACCAAGCCGATCCGGCCCGCCATCGTCCTGGCGCGGATTCATGCCCATATGGAGCTCAAGGCGGCACGCGATTGGTTGAAGAACCAGAACACCTGGCTGGAAAGCGAGGTGGCGCGGCGCATGCGCGACAACCAGTTGATGCAGGATGTCAGCATCCGCGCTTTGGCCAGCCTGGCCGAGGCACGCGACATGGAAACCGGGCAGCACATCCGTCGCACCCAGGGGTATGTCGAGGTGCTGGTCACTCACCTACGGCCGCATCCGCGGTTTTCCCGCTTTTTCAGCAACACCATGGCGCACATGGTGGTCAAGGCCGCTCCCCTGCACGACATCGGCAAGGTGGGTATTCCCGACAGCATCCTGCTCAAGCCAGGGCGACTGACCGCGGACGAGTTTGAGATCATGAAGACCCACAGCAGCATAGGCGGCGACGCCATCGAGCTGGCCATGCGGGGTGAGCTCAACGACGAAGACTTCCAGATACTGCAGAAGCACCGCCACCTGGGCAGCAATGCGCTCGACTCCGCCGTGCTGGAATTCGAGAACGCGCCCCTGGCTTTTCTCGCCGTCGCCAAAGAGATCGCCATGTGGCACCACGAGAAGTGGGATGGCTCCGGTTATCCGGACGGCCTGGCGGGTGATGCCATCCCCATACCCGCGAGGCTGATGGCGCTGGCCGACGTTTTCGACGCGCTCGCCAGTCGTCGCGTCTACAAGGAACCCATGCCCTATGTGGTGGTGATGCGGCTGATCCGGGAGGGGAGTAACCAGCATTTCGACCCGGACGTGGTGGATGCTTTCCTCGCCAACCAGGATGCTTTTCGCGAGATACTGGAGCGCTATGCCGATAGCGAAGACTCGCTGGAACTCAAGCTCGGCAACCTGCGTGCCCGTGGCATGGTTTGACGGCGCATTGAACTTGTTTACCGAAAAGGAATTGCATCGCGTCCTGGATGATGCCGGTCTTGGCCTGTGGGAGTATGACCCTGATGCCGACCGGCTGACCTGGAATGCAACCCTACAGCCGCTGATTCCCGGAGAGTTCCCCGCCCCCGGTGAGGCCTGCCTGGCGGACTGGTACGCGAGCATCCATCCCGACGACCTTCCCGCCGTCGCAAAGGCCGTCCGCTTGGCGATCAAGGAAGGCCAGCCCTTCTTCATCGAGTACCGTCTCGTTCGCACCCAGGGCGTCCCGCTCTGGCTGGCGACGCGCGGCTATGTGGCCGAGCGCGACGCCCAGGGCCGGCCGCCACGGATATTCGGCACTCAGAAAGATATCAGTCAACGCAAGCTGCAGGAGTCGCTTTCCCGCCTGCAACAGCGCTTCAACGAAGCCCTGCTGGAAACTCCAGACCACGACGCCCTGGTCGGGGCCACGCTGGACGCCATACTGGGACTGGATGAACTGGACGGAGGCGGAGTCTATGAACTGCGCCCCGATGGTGGTTTTCACCTGGTGGCCAGCCGCGGCTTAGGCATGCGTTTCGTGAACGAGGTCGCACAAATCGATCCGGGCAGCCCCAGCGCGCTGCTGCTGCAAGCCGGGCACACCCTGTGCAGTTGCGTGGAGGGGGGGCCGGCCTGCACTCATCCCGATCTGGTCCGGCAAGCGCAGCTCCAGGAGGAAGGTCTCACTTCCCTGGTCGTCCTGCCCATCTTGATCGATGGTCGCATCCACGCCGTCCTCAACCTGGCGAGCAAGTGGGTGCGCGCCATGCCCGAGGGGGTGGTGCATTTCCTCGAAAGCGTCGCCCGCCAGTTCGGCATTGCGCTGGAACGCCTGCTTGCGCGTCGGGGTGCCTATGTGCAACGCCAGAACCTGGAAGGTTTTTTCCAGGCGCTGGCTGATTTCGTCTTCGTGCTGGATGGCGATGACCGGATTCAGTACATCAACCCTGCGGTCAAGCTTCGCCTGGGCTATGACGAAGGCCTCATCGGCCAGCACGTGCTCGTCGTGCACCCACCGCGGGTACACGAGGAAGCCACGCGTGTGCTCGTCGAGATGCTGGAAGGCCGGTGTGTATCCTGTCCTCTGCCGGTACTGCACGCGGATGGCAGGGAAATTATTGTAGATACGCGCATCGTCAAGGGAACCTGGGATGGCCGGCCGGCCTTGCTCTGCATCTCTCGCGATATCAGCGAGCGCATCGAGGCGGCCCGGGCGCTCGAGTATGAGCGCGGTCTGCTCAAGACGCTGATCCAGACCCTCCCCGACCTGGTCTGGTTGAAAGACCCGGACGGCGTCTACCTCGCCTGCAACTCACGCTTCGAGCAGTTCTTTGGCGCCCGCGAGGTGGAGATCGTCGGCAAGACCGATTACGACTTCGTCGCTCGCGAACAGGCCGATTTCTTCCGCGCCAACGATCTGGCGGCGATATCTGCGGGACAGACCCGGATCAACGAGGAAAGGCTGACGTTTTCCGACGGTGGTCCAGGTGGCCTGTTCGAGGCAGCCAAGACGCCCATGCGAACCCCCGACGGCCACCTCATCGGCGTGCTCGGCATCGCCCACGACATCACCGCCGCGCGCGCCACGGAAACCGCGCTGCGCGAGCGGCAGAGCCTACTCGACGCGATCTTCAACCAGACCCAGGCGGCGATCGAACTGGTCGACCCGGAAACCCTGCGTTTCGTGGAGTTTAACGACGCAGCTCCCCGCATGCTGGGTTACAGCCGGGAAGAGTACTCCTGCTTGCAGTTGCATGAAATCCAGGGCGAAATGCTCACCGAAGCCGTCTTGCGCGCACGCATGGCGAAGGTGTGGGCGCGCGGTGTGGGCAGCTTCGAGAATCGCCATCGCTGCCGCGACGGCAGTCTGATCGACGTGCATCTCAACCTTAGCGTCATCACCCTGCAGGGACGGAAAATGATCGTCGCGGTGTGGGACAACATCACCGAGCGCAAGGCGATCCAGCAGGAACTGCTAAAGCACCACGAGCACCTGGAAGCCCTGGTGGCGCAGCGCACCAGTGAACTGGTCGCCGCGCGCCTGCGGGCGGAGGATGCCAGCCGCGCCAAATCCACCTTCCTGGCCAACATGAGCCATGAGATACGCACGCCGATGAACGCTATCATCGGCCTCACCCATCTGCTGCGCCGCTCCGTCAACCAGGCCAGGCAGGTCGATCAGTTGAACAAGGTGATGGATGCTGCGCGGCATCTGCTGGGCATCATCAACGACATTCTCGATATTTCGAAGATCGAAGCGGGCAAGATGGTCATGGAAGTCGCCGATTTTCGCCTCGACCAGGTCATCGGCCACTCCCTCGATCTAATCCGCGACCAGGCTGCGGCCAAGTGTCTGGCGCTATCCTGCGAGATCGACCCGGCATTGCCGCCTATCGTACGCGGCGACGCACTGAGGCTGGGGCAGGTGCTGCTCAATTTCGTCGGCAATGCGCTCAAATTCACCGAAAAGGGCAGCATTCGGGTCGTTGCCAAACCCGCGGTTCGCGACGCCGAGGGTCTGTGGGTGCGTTTCGAGGTGAGCGATACGGGCATTGGTATGAGTGAAGACCAGATCCCCTTCCTGTTCCAGCCCTTCGCGCAGGCAGATACTTCCATTTCCCGTAAATATGGCGGCACTGGCCTGGGGCTTGCGATCTGCAAGCGGCTGACCGCGTTGCTGGGCTGCCAGGAGAGCCTAGGCGTGGAGAGCCGTCTGGGCCAGGGCAGTCGCTTCTGGTTCGAGATCCCGCTGCCCGCGGGAAATGGCTTGGCCATTGCGCCACAGCCGGTCGATGCCCTGTACCGTCTCTCCAGCCGGCGAGGCGCACGCATCCTGCTGGCGGAGGACAACGCGGTGAACCAGGAAGTGGCGCTGGAACTTCTCAACGAGACCGGTCTGCACGTGGACGTAGTGTCGGATGGCGCCGAGGCGCTGCGCCTCATCCTGGAAGATCAATATGACCTGGTTCTGATGGACGTGCAGATGCCGGTGATGGACGGACTTACCGCCTCCCGCGCCATCCGCGCGCTGCCTGGGACGCGGCGCATCCCCATCCTGGCCATGACCGCCAATGCCTTCGAGGAGGATAGGCAGCGCTGTCTGGACGCCGGTATGGATGACTTCATCGCCAAGCCGGTGGACCCGGGCGCGCTTTACGCCGCACTGGAGAAGTGGTTGCCGCAGAGGGAGGGAGCGCCCGCGGTCGTCAGCCCGAGTTCGCCCCCGGTAGAGGCGTCGATTGCCGCCCTCGATCGAGTGCCCGGCCTGGATGCGGGTGCCGGATTGAAGAGCTTGCGCGGCAAATGGAGCAGTTATGTGCGCCTCCTGCGCCTGTATGCGGATACTCACCAGAACGACATGATGCGGCTGCGCGAACGCTTTGTGGCGGGGGAGAGGGAAGAAGCGCTGCGCATCGCCCACTCGCTCAAGGGGGCCTCCGGCGCCTTGGGGGCGGTTGCGGTGCAGGCACTGGCGGCAGAACTGGAAGCAGCCCTGAGCTGTGATGTAGCACTGTCCGAGGTCGAGCGCTTGTCCCTTCGCGTGGAGGCCGAACAAGCCAGGCTGGTCCCCGCCTTGCGACTGGCTTTGCCGACGACGCCCGCGCCCGCGCCCGTGGTGGCGTCTGGTGAGGTTCTCGCACTTCTGGAGCGGCGCCTGCGCGAAGACGACATGGGGGCGGGCGAGACCCTGCGCGCGGCGTATTCCGCGTTGGCGGAGCGCCTTCCAGAAGCGGTCCTCGCCCTCCTGGTTCGCCAGGTTGAGTCCTACGATTACCAGGCGGCGCTGGCCACCCTGCTTTCGGCCGACGGGGAATCCCGGTGAAACGCAGTCTGCCAGGCCGCCGATTCTGGCTTCTGGCCTGCCTAGGCTTGCTGATTTCTTTCAGTGCCTGTGCCGGCCAGGCGCACTTCCAGGATGTGCGTCTGGGCGTGCTCTCTTTTCGTCCCCTCGCGCTGACCGCGACACAGTGGCAACCGCTGGCCGACTACCTGGGCCGACGTATCCCCGGCTACCGTTTCCATATCGTGCCGCTTTTTTATCCGGAACTCGATCAGGCCATGGAGCGCCATGAGCTGGACCTGGTCCTGACGAATCCAGAACATTACGTCCTGCTGCGCTCGCGTCACGGCCTGGTCGCCATGGCCACCCTGATGAGCATGGCGGGGAACGAGCCGGTCAGCCAGTTCGGCGGCGTCGTCCTGGTTCGGGCCGATCGGGCCGACCTGAAATCGTTCGCGGATCTCAGGGGCCGCCGCATCGCGGCACCCGGCGTGGAGTCCCTGGGCGGCTATCTGATGCAGCGCTGGGCCTTGCTCGCGGCCGGGGTGGACATCGGCCGCGACATCCACGATCTGCAATTCACCGGCATGCCGCACGACCGGGTGGTGTTCAATGTGCTCGCCGGCAATGCCGATGCCGGCTTCGTGCGCACCGGCGTGATCGAGTCCTTGCTGCGGGAAGGCAAACTCAAGCCGGGCCAGGTTCGGGTGCTGCGCCAGGCGGGAACGCCAGCCTT
Organism: uncultured Pseudomonadota bacterium; assembly: GCA_903883985.1. Classification (GTDB taxonomy): domain Bacteria; phylum Pseudomonadota; class Gammaproteobacteria; order Burkholderiales; family Thiobacillaceae; genus PFJX01. The sequence continues at coordinate 5,963 of CAISDD010000170.1, forward strand.
CGGGCAACGCCTTTCCACCGATCTTTACCCGGAGTGGCCACTCTCGGTGGCCAAGGATTTTCCTGGCTGGTTGGGCAAGCGGGTGGTGCTGGCATTGCTGGAACTGCAACCGGACAGCGAGGCGGCCAGGGCGGGCGGTATTTATGGCTTCGCGCCGGCCGGCGACTACAGCCAGGTCGAAACGCTCATGGTGAATCTGCGCGTACATCCTGATCACCATCTCACGGCGGGTCTGGTGATCGAACGCTATTCCGGCTGGCTGATCGCAGTCCTGGTCGTCCTGCTGCTGGCCGCCGCCGCACTGATCGTCATGCGCCGCGCCAATCTGCGCCTGCATGCCGCCCTGGCCCAGGCCGAGCGCCTGGCGCTGCGCGATGCGTTGCTGGGGAGCCTGGGAGAGGGGGTGATCGGCACCGATTCGCAAGGCAAAGTCAGCTTCATCAATACCACCGCACTTGCCTGTCTGGGGTTCGGCCGCGAGGAAATCCTGGGGCGGGATCTGCACACCGCTTCCCATCATCACCATGCCGATGGCAGCGCCCATCCCCGCGAGGAATGTCCGATCCTGCGCACCTTGCGGGGGGGCGCGCCCTTTTCCGGCGAGGAATGGTTTTACCGCAAGAATGGCGAGGGTTTTCCGGCCAGGCTCAATGTTCGGCCCATCGTCGATGCCCAGGGGCGGATACAGGGGGCTGTGAGCGCGTTTCAGGACATCACAGCGGAGCGGCGCAACCACGATGAGTTGGCGCGCCACCGTTACCACCTTGAGGGCTTGGTGGCCAGGCGCACGGCGGAACTGGCCAGCGCGATGACCGCAGCCGAGGCGGCGAACCAGGCCAAGAGCGCCTTCCTGGCCAACATGAGCCACGAAATCCGCACGCCGATGAATGCCATCGTCGGACTTACCCATCTCCTGCGCCGCGATGTGCGCGACGCAGGCCAGCAGGCGCGCCTGCTCAAAGTTTCGGATGCGGCCAAGCATCTCCTCGGCATCATCAACGACATCCTGGATTTTTCCAAGATCGAGGCCGGCAAGCTCTCCCTGGAGGACATCGATTTCAGCCTGGAACCGTTGATCAATGGGGTGGTCGGCCTGATGGAGGAGAAGTTGCGCGAGAAGAGTCTGCCCTTGCGCTGCGAGATCGACCCCGCGCTGAAGTGCGTGCTGTGCGGCGATCCCACGCGGCTTTCCCAAGTGTTGCTCAACTATCTCTCCAACGCGATCAAATTTACCGAGCGAGGCCAGGTCACCCTGCGCGCGCGCCTGCTGGAAAAACGGCACGACAGCCTGTTGCTGCGTTTCGAGGTCGAGGATAGCGGCATAGGCATCCCTGCGGATCGCCTGCCGCGCCTGTTCCAATCGTTCGAGCAGGCCGACGGCTCCACCACCCGGAAGTATGGTGGAACCGGATTGGGGCTGGCGATCAGCCGTCGCCTGGCGGAACTGATGGGCGGCGAGGTGGGCGTTGAGAGTCGACCCGGCGAGGGTAGCACCTTCTGGTTCAGCGCGTGGGTGCGCCGCAGCGATACGCCCGGTATTCCCATGGACGTGCCTGCCCCACCGGCCGGCAACTTAGTTCCCATGTTGAGCGGTCGTCGCGTCTTGCTGGTGGAAGACAATCTGGTCAACCAGGAAGTGGCCACCGATCTCCTGCACGAGTTCGGCATCCACCCCGATCTGGCCGGGGACGGCTGCGAGGCCGTGGACAAGGCCCGGTTCCATGACTACGAGTTGATCCTGATGGACGTACAGATGCCGGTGATGGACGGACTCGCCGCCACGGCGGCTATACGCGCACTCCCAGGACATGCCGCGACACCGATCCTGGCCATGACGGCCAGCGTGTTCGTCGAGGAACGGGCCCAGTGCCTGCAAGCCGGCATGAATGATCTCATTCCGAAGCCGGTGGACCCGGATGTTTTGTTCCACGCGTTGGCAAGATGGCTGCCGGAGAGGGGCCAGGCGGAGGTACTCCTGCCCGTGGCTCCACCCGACACAACGGATGCGGTCTTGCGTGCTGCCTTGCGCGCCATGGATGGGTTCGACCTGGACGCAGGACTGCGCAGCGTTCGCGGCAAGCTGCCCAACCTTGTGCGTTTGCTGCGCCAATTCCTCCTGACCCATGGCAACGACATGGCGCTGCTACGCGCGCAATTCGACGATCACGAAACCGCAAGGCGCATCGTTCATACCCTCAAGGGCACGGCCGGCACGCTGGGTCTGACCCGCTTGCAGGCGATGGCCGGCGAACTGGATGCTGCCATGCGTGAAGGCGCGGGTCTGGAGCAACACGCCCAGCGCATCGAGCAACTGGAAATGGAGGTGAAAGCGCGGGTGGCGACCCTGCTGCCGGCCCTGCCCGAGGAGCCGGTATCTTCCGCCATCGCCGATCCTGCCGGTGTCCTGCGGCGCGAAACCCTGCGCCGTCTCGATGCCTTGCTCAGCGCCGATGACATGCAGAGCCTGGTTTTCTTGCGCGAGAGTCTGCCGCTGTTGGCGCAAACCCTGTCCGCCGATCTGCTGGCGCGACTGCGCCAGCAGATCGAAAGCTACGACTTCCATGCCGCGTTGGCCACCTTGCGCTCGCTGCCATGACCGACCTATATTCCGCAGTTGGTCGTGTCGTAGGAGCGGGTTGCCCATACGAGGATTACACGCTGCCTTAGTGGATTCGTCCGAACATGCGCATCACCTTGCAAGGGTCGCCGCTCTTCTCCGGCAAGGTGATGTGCTGAGCCAGGGCGCGCTTCCCCAGCTCCACCTCATGAGCATCCATGTAGGCCTCGCACTCGTCGAATTTCTGCATGGACAGGAGGCGGGTGACATGGCTCTTGATCTCCTCCCCAGTCAACAGATTCGCGCCGCGAAACCCTCCAGTGGCATAGGACGGAAAGGCGTTGGCAGCTTGGTTGGCCAAGGCGAGCAGGAATACCAGGGTAATGCGCTTCATCTTTTCTCCAATAAGAAACTCGCCCCAGAGGGCTGGCGCGAGTTTATTGGAGACTGGGCTTTTTCGCGATAGTTTAAACGCAACCTGTGGGCTTGGGCGTGCCAGCGTAGCGGCCAGCCTGCTTCGCCGGGCCATAGGGGAACAGGTCGAAGAGGAATTTTTTGTCGCCCCACTCTGGGCCGAACTCGTCTTTCAGTCCCTTCTGCAGGATGCGCAGGTTGGGGGCTGTGCCGTATTCGGTAAAATAGCCGCGCATGTAGTGGATGATTTTCCAGTGGTTCTCCGCCAGTGTTAGCTGGTCTTGCGAGGCCAGAAACTGGGCCACGTCCTCGGCCCAGTCGCCCAAGTTGGCCAGATAGCCCTCGGGGTCGGTCTCTACCATCCTTCCGTTGATTTCCAGGTCCATGATCTTTCCTTTTCAGCCGGTTGTCGCCGCACTCGCGGAATGACCCTACAATACAAAACCAGACTGAAAGAGTCAAGTAATTTTAGACGGATTCTGAAATTGTCTCAGCTGCAAGGAGTAACTCGGCTCGTTCCGTCTCCGACAGGAGGGGAAAACCCTGGGCCACGGTGGCGAGCGGCGCATTCGTAAGTCTGCTGGCGGCGACGAGGTCGTGTGGAAGAGCCGGGTCTTGCGGGCCGTAACTGAGGTGACGGCCGGCGTCGACAGCAAGCCGGGCAAGGCGCGCGCGCAAGCCCTCGTCGCCGCGTATGAGTTGCTTGATCAGGAGGGGTAATCCGCCGCGCTCGATCAGCTCCAGACTCAAATCACGAAAGGAGAAACCACAAGCCTGGCGTTGCGCCTGGTCGCTGCGGCTGGAGCGGCCGAGGCGGAGTTCTTCGAGCGCCTTCAGCGGCAGTTCCGGCACGAAGGCCCAGAGCTGGATTTCCCCTGCATCGGCGAGCAAGGCGGCGAGTGCCAATTCTCCCTGATCGAGATCGTGGTGCAGTCCACCCCAGGCGAAGGCGATGCGCGCGCCCAGCGAGGCACTCATCTCCGCGTTCAGAAAACCCTGGTTGTCTTCGGAAATTTCCGGGGCGGCGCGGATCTGTCGCTTGAATTCCTGCGTACCCTGGGCGAGGAGGATGCCGAGGGGCGTGGTAATGTCTCGTGCCATGTGACGCGGCAGGCGGCGGTTGGCCTCGCGCAGCAGCCGCAGTGCCAGCAGGGGGTCGTTGAGCAGGAGGGCGGCGTATTCGTGTCCGGACAGGTGCTCCTCTCCGGCTTCCTCCAATTGCAGCAGCGCTGCCTTGCTGGCTGCGCGGATGGGCAATTCCTTGTGTTCAAAATAGGCGGCCCATTGCGGCGGGCCCCACCAGTCGTGTCCAGCCATCGCGCTCTCCGGGGGGTGTGCGTGCTTATCGAACCGATTCATCCTTTTCTTTAGGGAGAATGTGGTGAAAACAAGCGCATACCCGGCGAGCGGGGTGGAATATCGTCGCGTTTCCTGTCGGCCTCAGCAGCTACCTAGCCAGAAACCGAGATTCTTTTCCAGGAATTCGTCCCAGGGCATGTAGTGGGAACCGTCGCAGGAAAAGGTGAGGCTGACCATGCCGTTGAAGATGTTGAGCGAGGCGGAGCGCAAATACAGGGTTTCGTCCATGAAACGCAATTCGCGAAAGCATTGCAGCACCTCCCGCACCCGGTGGGCCGGAATCGACGCATCGGCTGGGTAAGTCTGGCGCGGATAGGCCAGGCACAGATTGGGATCGGTCAGGTCGGCGATGTTGTGAAGTCGGTAGCGGTAGGGGTCGTCCGTTAGCCACAAGGTGGCGCGTGAACTGGAGAAGTGCAGCTTGGCGTGAAAGACGCCGTAGGCCGTGATCAGTTCGTCAAGCAGCGCCAGGACGGTGTCGATCTGCGAGTCGAGCAGGCTCTGCACTCTTTCCTGAAGGAATAGTCCGGCCCGGATGGCCGGGTCGCCCTTCATCTGCAACCATTGTTCCGGTTGCTGGAAGAGTGCCTGTGTGGCGGGCAATTCGCGCAGGTCGAAGTCGGCGCCCAGCAGTCCCAGCCATTCCGCGCCGACTATGCGCTGAATGGCGGTCAAGGTCGGTCGTCGTGCATTGCGGCTGATGTAGGCCTCGGAAAGGGAGAATTCGGCGCCGGCCAGCGATCGCGCCAGATAGGGGCGATCGCTGCGGTCGCGGCCGAACTGTTCCTCCAGCGTACCGGAACGGGTCAGGTTGGCGGTTAGTTGCCGCGCCTTCGTGTCCAGGACGTAAAGATATTTGCAATAGGGCAATTCCTCCATACCCTGGCGCAGGAGGGCTTCCAGTCCCGCCCGATCCGGCCAGACTTCCCGGCAACTCTCCGCCAGGATGCGCAGCGAGGAACCTAGCCAGCCCTCAAGTATGCGACGCTGGCGAAGGATGGCGTCTTGCAGTGAGTCATTCATCCTTGATCCTACATTCCGCTGTTGACCGTGTTGTGAGAGCGGGATTGCTCGTAGCCACCGTTGCATCGCGGGCAAGCCCGCTGCTACGACACGGTCAACAGCGGAATGTAGGATCAAGGATCATGCTTCGCCGCGCTGTAAGGCGATGATGAGTTCGGCCTCACTGCGCGAAATACCCAGGTTTCCCGCCAGCTCCCGAGCCGATGCGCCGGCCCTGGCCATACGCATCGCCTCCGCATAGGTATTCGCCTGAGTGTCGAGCGCGGAATCCTGCGGTGGCTTCGCCTCAAACCGCTCCAGCCTCTCCTGATGCAGCGCCAGGGAGGCCTCCAGGGCGGCGATGCGCGCGGCCAACGCCGAAGTATCTGCCGAAGTATCCGCCGAACGCCGACGGCGCGAGAACAGCACGCTCTCCAGCAGATAGACCACCGTGGCGAAGACCACGGCGAGGATCACGAATACCAGCAGTTCACGACCGTTGATGGTGATGTTTTCCAGCATGGGTATCCGCGCCATCAGGCAACAAGGGGGTAGGAGTATTACGGCGCGACGGGGGGACTTCTTGAGGGCAGGCTCAGGGTCCATCCTTGCCCGAGCGCCAGATCGACAAGATGATCCAGACGCTGTTGAAAAAAGCGACGATGAAACCGAGCAGCCCGAGCAATGGTAGACCAAGCAACTTCGGTCCGGTAGAGATGGTCATGATGATGCTGGAGCCGACCACCAGGGAAGCGGTGAGCACACCCATGGTCAGGCGGTTGGCGGCCTGATTGAGCTGGATACCGAAGTGGTCGAGGCGTTTCAAGTCAAGGTCTATGCGCAGGCGCCCGCGCCTGGCCTGACGGAACAGGCGCGCCACATCGCGTGGCAGACCGAAGAATACGTCCGCCATCTCCTTCAGTCCGTGGCGCGCACGCCGGGCCAGCGCCCCCGGCGCATAACGCGCCTCCAGCAACCGGCGCAGGAAGGGCGTGAGGTGGTCGATCATGTGGAAGTCTGGGTCCAACTGGTAGCCCAAGCCTTCCAGGGTGATCAGCGCCTTGAATAGCAAGGTGAGATCGGACGGCAGCGCCAGGTTGTTTTCGCGCATGACGGCCGTGACTTCGGCCAGCAGTTGCCCCACCTGGATGTCCTTCAATGCGAGGTTGTCGTAGCTGAACACGAATTCGGAAAGATCGTAGGCCAGGCGCGACTCGTCGATCTCGGCATCCCCAGACCAAATGCTGAGCACATTCATCATGCCCATCTCGTCTTTTCGGGTGAGTGCTTCGAGAAAGTCGATGATTTGCTCGCGGCGGATGTCCGTGACCCGCCCGACCATGCCGAAGTCCATGAGACCCACCACATTGCCCGGCTGGTAGATGACATTGCCCGGGTGCGGGTCGGCGTGAAAATGGCCATCGATCAGGATCATCTTGAGCACGGCATCCGCGCCCCTCGCCGCCAGCAAGGGCAAATCGTAGCCCTCGGCACGAGCGCGAACAAAATCGTTGCCGGCGACGCCAACCAACTCTTCCTGGACGTTCACGCCCTCACCGCAGTAGTCCCAGTACACCTTGGGGATATGCACACTGGCATCGTTCGCGAAACGCTGACCGAAGAGCTCCAGGTTGCGCGCTTCCATGACCAGATCCAGCTCCCGCATCAAGGAGCGGCGCAACTGGCCCACGATCTGCACCGGATGATAACGGCGCGATTCCTGGACTTCCATTTCCAACAGCCGGGCCAGATGCACCAGAAGGCGCAAATCCGCCTCGATCTTCGACTCGATGTTCGGCCGCCGCACCTTGACCACCACGCGCGTACCGTCATGAAGTGTGGCGCGATGCACCTGGGCGATGGAGGCTGCGGCGAAGGCTTCGGTCTCGAAGGCCGCAAACACCGCCTCCACAGGCTTGCCCCAGACGCCTTCCAGCCGAGACCGCAAAACTTCGAACGGCACCGGCGGCACATGGCTGTGCAGGCGCTCGAATTCCTCGATCCACGCCGGCGGGAACACGTCCACTCTTGTCGCCAGCACCTGGCCCAGCTTGACGAAAGTGGGCCCCAAATCGGTAAGCGCCAGGCGGATACGCACCGGCAGATCGAGCCGGCTGATCTCACTGCTGGTCTGCCAGCGCAGGAGGCGCCCGGCGCGTTCCAGCAAACGCGCCAGCCCCATCAGCCGCACCACGTCCCCCCAGCCGTAGTGGATCAGCACCGAGGTGATTTCATGCAGGCGCGGCAGATCCCGCACCATGGACAAGGTCTCACGCAGCATCGCCCCTCCCCCATGCGGATCGAATCGGATTTATGCTAGTCATGGTCGGGGGGGCTCGATGGCGTGAATGGCGGTGGACAACGCTAGCGCTTTAATGGCCTAATTGGGCAACTATTTTTCTTGCACCAGCGACAGCCGCCCATGCGACTCCTGACAAATCTTCTGCTCCTCTCCCTCGCCCTGGTGGCCGCAGCCCCCCTCCAGGCGGAGGAAACGCTCTCGGAAGGCGTAAGCACCCAGGTTCAGCCCCTGCTGAAAGCGCTCAGCATGATCGGCACCCCTTACCGGTTCGGCAGCAACAATCCCGCGAAAGGCCTGGATTGCAGCGGCTTCGTCAAATACGTCTACAAGCAAAGCGCCGACATCAGCCTGCCCCACAGCGCCCGCGACATGAGCCGCGAGGGCCGGTCCGTCGCCAGAAATGAACTCGAACCCGGCGACCTGGTGTTCTTCAACACCCGCAAGCGCCCGAATTCCCACGTCGGCATCTACGCCGGCAATGGCGAATTCGTCCACGCCAGCAGTAGCCACACCAAGGAAGTGACCGTTTCCCGCCTGGACCAGAAATATTGGGCAGCGCGCTTCAACGGCGCCCGCCGCATCTTATCCGGCGCACCAGCGCTGCAATAATCTCGTCGGAGCGCATCTCCAGCATCCGACCTACAGGCCGCCCAGCCAGAGCAGGGTGGCCAGAGCCAGCCAAAGCACGGTGGCGCGCAAGGCCAGGGCGACACCGCCCTCTATGCTCTCGGGGCCTGCGGGCTCATCGGTTCCCAGGGCGGGTCGCAGGAGTTCCCCCCCCTTCACCGCCAGGTTGCCACCCAGGCGCACGCCCAGTGCGCCGGCACCTGCGGCGAGCAGGATGCCCTGATTCTCGTCGCCCCAGGCATGAGCCTGACCACGCCAGCTATCCAGCGCATCCTGAAAGTTGCCGACAATGGCAAAGCTGAACGCGGCCACGCGTACCGGCAACCAGTCCAGAAAATGCGCGGCACGCAAGGCAAAGCGCTCGAACTCGACTTCGGCATGCCAGAGTTCCCGGCACAGAAAGGCCAGGCGGTAGACCACGACCCCCGCCACCCCGAAGAGGAAATACCAGAACAGGATACCCAACAAGGTGGTAAGCGATGCCTTCAGGATTTCCTCGACCGTGATGCAGGCAATCGCATTCGCGTCCTCGACGGGAGGTGCGCCAGGGCGCCAACTTTTGAGCTTGTGGCGGGCGCGCGGGAGATCGCCTTCCCGCAGGGCGCGGGCGATGCTGGCGGCGTGAAAGGAGGCCTCGCGAAAACCCAGGCAGAAATACAGCACCAACACCCCGTAGGCCCAGCCCAGCACGGAATGGCCGAGCGCACCACCGAGGAAGGCCAGGGCGAAAGCCGGCAGCAATACGCCCGCCCCCCAGGCGAGGACGCCCTGGCTGCTCCGGCCCGCATTGAAATTCTCCAGGAGCCAGGCATGCCATTGCCCTGCCAGCCTCTCCGGTGTGGTGGATCGGTATGGCTGCCAGTGCGACCAGAAGAGCGCGGCCAATACTGCGGCCACGCTCATGGCCGTGGCATCTCCACGGTGAACAAGCCCATGCGCAGAGGGGAGCCGGAGGGCTGGTAGATTTCAACAGTGGGCATCTGGATGCCGCCGCCACGCGCCTGCAGGTAACGATCCAGCGCTGGATAGGCGCGGCTGGGTGCGATCAGGAGGCCGGCACGGAGCCGGGCATACAGCACCTGTCGCGCTGGCAGAACATCGATTTGCAAGGGTGCGCGCACCCGGGTGCCGGGTGCGATCAGATAGCCGGTGCGTGCGCGCCGCTTGCCCACATCGACCAGATCCGGGTTGGAGTAGAGCACGGTGATAGGCTGTCCTACCTTCACCTTGCCATCCTTCAGGAGGCCGCGCACCTCCTCGGCCAAATCGGGCAGTTTGGAGTAATCCCCTTGCTGTTCCAGATAGACATAGGTGTAGGGACCGCCCATGCCCTCCCGAATATCGACGGGGCCAAAGCCGCCCCACCAGGCATAGATGGCGACGATGGGAAGCACGAAGGCCAGTAGGAAGGGCAGGAATTTCTTGATATGCACGGCGCGAACTTGGGGGCTTGGGACCTCTGAAGATACACCATCCGGGCGGCCCTGCGACTACCTATAATCAACGCTCGGAGGAATGCCATGCGTACACTATTTGCCCTGATTTCCCTGTCCTGCTCCCTCCTGGCGGCGGCAGCGCCCTACCCCCCCATCTCCGTGGCCGTGCGCGCGCAGCAGGTTGGCGCGCACAGCTATTACCTCCCCGGACTGTCCGGCGCCGCCAGCCTTGAGAATGAGGGCTTCATGTCGAACGCGGGCTTCGTCGTCACCGCAGAGGGCGTAGTGGTATTCGATACCCTGGGCTCGCCCTCACTGGCCTGGGAAATGCTCCAGCGCATACGTGAAGTGACTTCCTTGCCGATCAAACGGGTCATCGTCAGCCATTACCATGCCGATCACTACTACGGCATACAGGTGTTCAAAGATGCGGGAGCGGAAATCTGGGCGCATGAAGCCGCCAGGGAGGTGGTCGGCTCCGAGGACGGGCGCCTGCGCCTGGAACAGCGCAAGGAACTGCTCGGCCGCTGGATCAACGACGCTACACAACGCTTCCCGGTACCCGACCGCTGGCTTTCCGGCGACAACGATTTCGAGCTGGGCGGGTTGCACTTCCAGATTCGCCACGTCGGCCCGGCGCATTCGCAGGAGGATATGGTGATGTTCGTGCGGGAGGATGCCGGGCTGTTCGCCGGCGACCTGATCTTCAAAGGTCGCGTCCCCTTCATCGGCGATGCCGACTCCAGGCTTTGGCTGGCCGCGCTGGACAAATTGATCGCCTTCCAGCCCAGTGTTCTGGTGCCCGGCCACGGCGAAGTCTCCACCGATCCGATCACCGACCTTACCCTGACCCGCGATTATCTCCGCTACGTGCGCGCGCAGATGGGGCGCGCGGTGGAAGCCATGACGCCTTTCGACGAGGCCTATGCCGGCACGGATTGGTCGAAGTACGAAAACATGCCGGCATTTTCCGAGGCGAATCGGCGCAACGCCTACAACACCTACCTGCTGATGGAACGCGAGGGCCTGGCGAAATAAGGTCAGATTTCCTGATCCAGACCGGGATTTAGGCGGTAAATTCCGGAATGCGCTTGGCCCTCTTTTCGGGAATTGAGTCTTTGGCCATTTCGAGAAAGCGATTGCGGCATGCCGATGAGGATGGGACGGGCTTTCAGCCCTCATGGGTGCTGGTTTCAATTTTCCAGGGGCGTTGCCCCTGGCTGGGATGGCATCAGGCCTTTGGCCTTTTTCGCGCCAAAGGCGCACTACCTTTTTCGCGCCAAAGGCGCACCACCATACCAGCCTGGGCGCCCAGGTTCAGAGCCAGGCAGGCTTTCAAGGGCTGAAAGCCCGATTCATCGAATTGCACCATCCTGAGCTGGTATGGCATCGGTCTCCACCCCCTTGATGCCCTCGTGGATGTCGCCGGCCAGCATCACCACGTCCGCTTTTGCGGCGGCGGGGTGAGGCAGGAAGTACTCTAACTCGTTGTGGAGATCGGAGAACAGGTGGATTTTCATCAAAATACTGTAGGAGTGAATTCTTGTGCCAGTCGACGATCGTCAATAATCCCCGCCCCGGCACTCGTACTCATACGAGGGATGGTTGATCGCTTCCGAATAGCACTCCATGCTGCAATGCGGCCGGTCCACCTTGTCCCTGAACGTCACGGCCGAGCGTTTGCCGATGACCTTGCCGCAGTTCCAGCAGCAATAGATCGTCTTCGGGCCGTCGCTGTCGAACATGCGGCAGGAACATGGGGGGCGTTTCTGCTCAGCCACATCCTTGACAATAACAGTTGTGTTGCCTGAGGGTTCAACCGGTTTTTTTCGCATGACCACTCCTTATGCAAACCTTCCTTCAATCACGGGCATACCCACAAGGGGCACTAGAACCCGCTCCCACGGCACCAGGCAAGACACTTTCTTGCGAGATATTCCTTTTCGGCCTACCCACCCCCTTCGACACGGCGCGGCGTTGCCCAAGTGATTCCACCTCCTGGCGAAATCGCTCATCACCCAGTGCCCACCCTTTATGGGTACAGCCACGGATTTCGTTCACGACAGCCTCTGAAAGTGCGTTCGCAAATAGACACAGGTAAGCCGCTTGTCTTTCCTCCGGATCGAGTCCCAGACCCAGGTATTCCACGTGTGAACTGATCCAATCGCAATTCGCCCCCTCCTCGCCAAGGCCATTGCGGCGGTAACTCGACCAGGGATAGTCCTCCGAACTCGCCACCAACCCGGCCCGAACCGGGTTGAGTTCGATATAGCGCATCACGCTCAGCAGATAGTGTGAGCTGTCGACCACAGTGGCCCGGTAGCGCCCCTCCCACAGCGTGCCTGTGCGCTTGTAGGTGAAATTGAAGTGCTGCACGTAGCAGCGGCCCAGTGACTGAAATACCTTGCCGATGGAATCGCCGTAGGCTGGCGTGGCCAGCAGATGCACGTGGTTGGTCATCCAGACATAGGCATGGATGGCCAGACCATGCTTTTCAGCGGCCTCGACCAAGGCGTCGCGGAAGAACTGGTAATCCTCATCCGCGGCAAAGATCACCTGGCGATTGTTGCCGCGCTGGATAATGTGCTGTGGTTGGTCGGGGAGGGTGTAACCAGTCATGATCCTAAAGTTCGCCCCCGATGATGAAAGCCAGCGCACTGCCCTCATGTAGGGAGTGGAAGCAGGCGGACTTGAGGTCGATGAACGTTTGGTGGTCACAC
>CAISDD010000171.1 GCA_903883985.1 uncultured Pseudomonadota bacterium
CCTCGAAGCGGTGCAAGCCTTCGGCATCGACCCTGCCAACATGTTCGGCTTCTGGGACTGGGTGGGCGGGCACTATTCCCTGTGGTCCGCGATCGGCCTGCCCATCGCTCTGTACACCGGACAGGACTGCTTCGAGGAACTGCTAGCCGGTGCCCACGAGATGGATGAGCATTTCCGCACCGCCCCCTTGAGCGAAAACATGCCAGTGCTCCTGGCCCTGCTGGGCGTCTGGTACAACAACTTCTGGGACGCCCAGGCCTATGCCGTGCTGCCCTATGAACAGCGGCTCTCGCGCTTCCCCGCCTATCTCCAGCAACTTGACATGGAGAGCAATGGCAAGGGGGTGATGCGCGATGGGCGTGCGGTCGAGGTCTCCAGCGGCCCTGTGTTGTTCGGCGAACCTGGCACAAACGGCCAGCACGCCTTCTACCAGCTCATCCACCAGGGCACGAAGCTGATCCCCTGCGACTTTCTGGCTGCGGCCGAGTCGCACAACGATCTCATCGGCCAGCAGGGTAGTCAGCATGCTGTACTCCTGTCCAACTTCCTGGCGCAAAGCGAAGCCCTGATGCGTGGCAAGACCGCCGCCGAGGTCGAAACGGAACTGACGCAGGCCGGCCTGGGCAAGGCCGAGATCGAGGCGCTGCTGCCGCACAAGGTCTTCCCCGGCAACCGCCCGACCAACACCCTGCTCTACCGCAAGCTCACCCCGCGCACCCTGGGCCGCCTGATCGCGCTCTACGAGCACAAGGTCTTCGTGCAGGGAGCCATCTGGAACCTGAATTCCTATGATCAGTGGGGTGTGGAACTGGGCAAGCAACTGGCCCAGGCCATCCTGCCGGAATTGACCGGCAGTGAGCCGAGCGGCCAACACGATGCCTCGACCAATGCCCTGATCGCGAGATTGCAGGCACGGGAAGACGCATGAGCGACCCGGAAATCTTCGTCACCACCCAGGTGCTGGATTCCAGCATCCAGATCCCCAGCCCACCCACGCTGCTCAATGAGCTCAACGCTCTGCTCGATGGGCCGAACGTGAGCCTTAATCGGGTGGCGGAACTGCTGGTGCGTGACGCCGGCATCACCGCCTTGCTGTTCAAGCTGTCGTCTTCCCCGGCTTTTGGCGGACGCAAAGCAGCGGAGAGCATCGACCAGGTCATCGCCCTGCTCGGTCTACCCACCGTCGCCGATCTGGTGCGTGGCTTGCTGTTGCGCGCCTCGCTCTATGGCAACTCGCCGTTCTACGCCTGGTTCTGGGAACGCTCCGATGAGATCGCGCAACTCGCCGGCGCGGTCGCGGCCGAGCGCCGCAACTTCATCCGCCTGCCGCCCGGACACGTTCAGATGGCCGCTCTGTTTCACGACTGCGGCATGGCGATGCTGGCCATGCGCTTCCCTGGGTACATCGACTACTTTCGCCAGGGTGCCGGCCACGATTATCACTGGCCGTGGGTGCAGGAGGCCGACGCCCGCTTCAACACCAGCCACGCCGTCGTCGGCAACATGGTTGCCCGGCACTGGAAGCTGCCGGCTTACGTCTGCGAAGCCGTGCGACTGCACCACGATAACGACATCGCCGATCGCCGCGTAGCCTGTCTGGTTGCCACACTGCAACTCGCGATTCACCTGCACGGCTTGCGTGCCATGAAGAGCAGCGAAGCCTGGGAGGAGAACAAGGCCTCGGCCCTGGCCGCCCTGGAAATGGGCGAATCAGAATTACAAGATATGGTGGAGCTACTCGGCTGAGATGAAACAGCCCCCTGACTCGCTGCGCTCGTTTCCCCCCGAGGGGGAGGGCCTTCGGAACGGCCGTGCGGAACTGACATGAAACAGCCCCCTGACTCGCTGCGCTCGTTTCCCCCCGAGGGGGAGGGCCTTCGGAACGGCCGTGCGGAACTGACATGACCTACCTTGTCCTGAAGTATTTGCACATGCTCACGGTGAGCATCACCCTGGCGCTGTTTCTGCTGCGCGGTTTCTGGATGCTAGGCGACTCGCCGCGACTCGCCGCGCGCTGGGTCCGCATCGTGCCGCACGCCAACGATACCTTGCTGCTGCTCGCCGCCATCGGCATGCTGATCACAGGTCGGCTCGACCCGCTGCAACAACCCTGGATACTGGCCAAGCTGCTCGGCCTCCTGGTCTACATCGGTCTGGGCACGCTGGCACTGAAACACCGCGATAAGCGCGTGCGCGTATCCGCGCTGATCGCCGCCCTGGCAGTGTTCGCCTGGATTGCCTCGGTGGCGGTAAGCAAACAGCTCATTCCCTGGTTGGCTTGATGGATACGCTGATCGCCCTGCGCCATGACCTGCACACGCATCCGGAACTGGCCTTCGCGGAGCATCGCAGCAGCGATGTGGTGGCCAGCTTCCTGCAAGCTCTGGGACTGGAAGTGCATCGTGACCTGGCGGGAACCGGCGTGGTGGGCGTGCTAAGCAATGGTAAAGGCGACGGCGCGCGTAGCATCGGCCTGCGCGCCGACCTGGACGCCCTGCCCATCGTCGAACAGAACGAGTTCGCGCACCGCTCGCAGCACGAGGGCCGCATGCATGCTTGCGGCCATGACGGCCACACAGCCATGTTGCTGGGTGCTGCGGAAGAACTTGCCCGTAGCCGCGACTTCGTCGGCACGGTGGTCTTCATCTTTCAGCCTGCGGAGGAAACCGACGCGGGCGCGCGGGTGATGATCGAGCAAGGACTATTCGAACGATTTCCCGTGGACGCGGTGTTCGGCATGCACAACTGGCCGGGCTTGGCAGCAGGCCAGTTCGCCGTACACACGGGCCCGGTAATGGCCTGCGCCGATCAATTCGACATCGTCCTCGCAGGTCAGGGTGGGCATGCCGCCATGCCGCAGCAAGCGCGCGATCCGCTGATCGCGGGTGCGGCACTGGTGCAGGCCTTGCAGACCGTGGTCAGCCGCACACTCGACCCGCTCGACCCCGCTGTCATCTCCGTCACCCGATTCTTTGCGGGCGGCGAGGCCTACAACGTCATTCCCACCGAGGCGCATATCGGCGGCACCGTGCGCGCCTTTCGCGCGGAAGTTCAGGACCAGATCGAAGCCGCCATGGCGCGGCTGTCCGCCGGCATCGCCGCCGCCCACGGCGTGCAAGCACATCTGGATTACCGCCGCGGCTATCCTCCAACCGTCAACACCACGCGTGAGGCCGTCCTGTGCACCGAGGTCGCGCGCCGCGTCGCGGGGGAGGGCAAGGTGCGCATTGACCTGCCGCCCTCGATGGGCGCGGAGGATTTCGCCTACATGCTGCTTGAAAAACCCGGCTGCTATGTCTGGATCGGCAACGGCCTGGGCAAGGACGGCCGCATGCTGCACAGCCCGCATTATGACTTCAACGACCGCATCCTGCCCCTGGGTATCGCGTACTGGGTCGAACTGGTCAAACGCGCCTTAAGCGACAACTAACGTTTGCCGGTCGCTTACCACTCGCCACTCCCCATGCCCGAATTCGACCGCGTCCACCCTTTCCTGTTCGAGCGCCTGGACATCCGGGGCGCCATCGTCTGTCTGGCTGATGCCTGGCGCTCCCTGCTGGTCGGGCGCGACTACCCCTTGCCGGTGGCGAATCTGCTGGGTGAGATGAGCGCGGTGACCACCCTGATCGCCGCCAATCTCAAACAAGCCGGACGCATGACTTTCCAGTTACGCGGCACGGGCCCGGTGAACCGGTTGGTACTGGATTGCGACGAACAGCTCCGGCTGCGCGGCATGGCGCACTGGCAGGCAGATTCGATCCAGGGACAACGCTCTGCACCTGAATGGCTAGGACACGGCCAATTGGCGCTGACCCTGGATACGGTGGGCATGCGCGTCCCCTACCAAAGCCTGGTACCACTGACCGGCGAGTGCGTCGCCGGCATCTTCGAACACTATCTGGCGCAATCCGAACAGCGGCCCACGCGCCTCCTCCTGGCCGCCGATGCAGGGCGAGCGGCCGGCTTGTTCCTGCAGAAACTCCCGGACGCCGACGCCCGCGACCCGGACGGCTGGAACCGCGTCGAACACCTGCTCGCCACCTGGCGGCCGCAGGAGATGCTGGCGCTCGAACCGCTGGAACTGCTGCGACGACTCTTCCCGGAAGAGGACATCCGCGTCTTCGCCGCCCGCCCCGTCAGCCACCACTGCCCGGAGGACTGGGAAAAAATACGCGACTTGCTGCATGGTCTGGGTCGCGCCGAATGCGACGCCATCCTGAGCGAGAAGGGAGAAATCCTGATTCGCGATGACCTGTGCAACCGCGATTACCGCTTCTCTCCCGATGAAGTGGCCGCGCTATTCGCTGCGGCCACCCTGCATTGAACCTTGATCTCCCAATTGAGTTGGCCGTGGGAGCGGGCTTGCCCGCGATAGAGCGCGTCCAGTCGCGGGCGAGCCCGCGCCCACGAGTGACGCCGCCGCTCACCCGGAAGGTGGGGCGCCAGACCACCCGGCATGGCTCTATCCACGCGGGTTTCGAGCCCCGTACACACGACCGACTGAGGTTTCCAGGTTGAACCGTCTCTCCCCCGCCCACCTCGCCATGACCGACGACGGCACCCCCTTCAGCGCAGCCTATGGCGACGTCTACCACTCCGCCGACGGCGGGCCGGGCCAGGCGCGGCATGTATTCCTGCAAGGCAACGACCTGCCGCAGCGCTGGCAGGGCCGGGAGCGCTTCGTCATCCTGGAAACCGGCTTTGGCACCGGCCTCAACTTCCTCGCCACCTGGGCCGCATGGAACGCCGATCCGCGGCGCGGTGGCCGCCTGCACTATCTGTCGGTGGAAAAACACCCCTACTCAGCCACCGACCTGGCGCATCTGCACGAACGTTGGCCCGAATTCGAGACGCTGAGCCGGGAACTGTGCGCGTCCTGGCCCCTTCCCATGCCTGGATTTCATCGCCTGGAATTCGCCGGCGGCAGCGTCGTGCTCACCTTGGGGCTGGGCGAGGCGGAAACCTTGCTGCGCCGCTGCGAAGCGCATGTCGACGCCTTCTATCTCGACGGCTTCGACCCGAAGAAAAACCCGGCCATGTGGTCGCCCGAACTGTTCCGCCGACTCTCCCGCCTCGCCGCGCCGGACGCCACTCTGGCCACCTGGTGCGTGGCCGGGAGCGTGCGGGCGGACCTGCAAGCAGCCGGTTTCGCGCTGGAAAAGCGGCCCGGCTTCGGCAGCAAGCGCCAGATGCTGACGGCCTGGCTCGCCCCCACCCGTGCGCCCATACGAGTGCCCGCCGCGACCAGCCCGGGCGAACGCCGTGCGGTGGTGCTGGGCGCGGGCCTGGCCGGTTGTGCGCTTAGTGAACGCCTGGCCGCGCGCGGCTGGTCGGTCACCCTGGTGGATCGCCACGCCCACCCCGCGCAGGAAGCCTCCGGCAACCTGGCCGGGATCGTGCGTCCGCAGTTGGCGCGTGATGAGAGCCTCGCTGCCCGTCTCAGTCGCGCCGCCTTCCTCCACGCCCGGCGTGCCTGGGATGCCCTGGAGCGCGCCGGTCACCCGGTACGACGCCGGCTGGACGGCGTGCTCCAGATCGCCCAGGATGCAGCCCAGGAACAGGCAATGCGAGAGCAGGCCGCAGCTTACCCCGAGGCCTATGTGCGTTTCCTCGACCAGGCCGAGGCCAGCCTATCCCTGGGCAGCCCTAGCGCGCAAGGCGCCTGGTTGTTTCCTGAGGGCGGCTGGGCCAGCCCGGGGAGCCTGTGCCGTGCCTGGCTGGCTTCGGCTGGCGAGCGCATCGAGTGGCGCGGCGGCAAAGAGGTGGCCAGCATGGAACGCGACGACACGGGCAACTGGCGGCTGCTGGATTGCGACGGAGGCTGTGTCGCCAGCGCCCCGGTGCTTATCCTGGCTGCGGGGGCCAGTCTGGGCACTCTGGCAAACGCGGTGGCGGGCGCGCTGCCGCTCTCCAGGGCGCGCGGCCAGGTCAGCCATATCCCGCAAGGCGCGCTGCCGGAGTTGCTCCTGCCCGCCTGCCGCGAAGGCTATCTCAGCCCCGCCGTGGACGGACTGCACTGTCTGGGCGCTACTTATGCCTATGACGACGAGGGCTGGGAACTGCGTGTGGCCGACCATGCCGGCAACCTGAAACGCCTGGGGAGCATCTTGCCGGACGCGGGGAGGAACCTCGACCCGGCCAAGCTGGACGGGCGCGTCGGCTTTCGTGCCACCACCCCGGATCGACTCCCCCTGATCGGCGCCCTGATGGACACAGAAGCCCCCTTGCCCCGCGATCTACGGCTCAAACACATGCCGCGCAGGGCAGGACTCTATGGAATCCTGGGACTGGGTTCGCGCGGCCTGGTCTGGGCCGCTCTCGCGGCGGAAATCCTGGCCAGCCGGCTCGAAGGCGACCCGGCCCCGGTGGAAACCGATCTCCTCGAAGCCATCGACCCGGCGCGCTTCCTATTACGGGTAGGGCGGAAGGCTGCAAGGTAATCCGCCACTTGAATCGGCGGAAACGCTACGCGTTCCGCCCTACGGCGCGCCGCCGGCCACTTCGGTCAAGGTGTCGCGGATCACGCCGGGCGCCTCGACGATGCGCATGAACGCGCCCATGCCCACATTCGGCCAACCTAGGGCGATGCGAAAGCGCGCGAAGAGATGGCTGGCCTTGTTGTTCACCACATAGATTTCATACGGCAGGGCGGCAACGTTGTCGCTGCCGGCGGATTTCACCCACCAGCCTTCGCCTTCCTTGGGATCGTTCAGTGCCACACCGAACACCGCCATCTTCTTGTCCGGCATGATGATCTCGTAGACCTTGGTGGTCTTGCCCAGGCCGCGCGCCAGATTGTCCTGGATAGTCTTCACTTCCTCCTCGAAACTCAAGGCCTCCATGACCACGTTCTTGTCGGAGTCGAATCCCTCCATGCCAAACATGTACTGGTAACCGGCCAGATCTTCCTTGTCGACGCTGCCGCCGAAGGGCTTGCCACTCCCCAGCGCACGGGCCAGCTTGCTTTGGGCCGCCTTCACCGCTTTTTCCGCTTGCGAATAGTGCTTGCGGAAGTAGGCACGTTCCCAGTACTCCAGATTCATATAGGAGACCGTGCCATCACTCTTCACCCCCACGCGGATGGGGGCACCAACGATGTTGGCGCCACCCAGCTTGTGTACCGCCGCCAGCAGGCCGGGGTCGGTGACTACCACCACGCCGTACTCGGGCAGGCCCGGCGGGACATGTTTTCCTACCGCCTTGAAACCGGCGCGGACCAGCTTGGCCTCGACCTGGGCGAGCACCGCCGGCACCTCACCGGCGCTCACCTTATCACCGTAGAAATAGGGGCTGAGCGCCAGCGCCAGGGGCGCGAAACCGATCAGAAACAGGGTAACGAGCAACTTCAGCATCTCGGACTCCATGGAAACATCAAGAAAAAGGGCCGGAGGCTCACGCCCACCGGCCCGCGCATTCTAAGGCTACTGGCTTAGAAACGCATGCTGTACATCAACTGCCAGTTGGTCTGGCTGTGATCGGAGGTAACACCGGAGGCATTTGTTTCGGAGACCTTCGGCGCCATTTCCAGGGAGAAATTCACATCGGACGCCTTGGACACCGCATAGCCTACACCCGCCGTGTAGTGATTCTTCTCGATGGCAGGGAACAACGCATTCATGTATGTCGCGGGGATGGGATCGTTGGCAATATTAGCTCCGGCGCGCAGGGTCAGGGCGTCCGTGAGCTTGTAGCTGCCGCCCAATTCGAACACATTCTGATCCTTCCAGTTCTGCGGCAGGGAAAAGTCAACGGACCCGCCCATTCCAGCACTGGTGAAGGTCATATTCAAACTCTTCATCACATTGGACCAGGAGATGTGCTTGTAATCCGCAGCGATCATCAGCTTAGGATTCGCCTGAACGGAAATGCCCAGACCATAGGTTTCGGGCCACTGAAAGTTATGCACCGTAATCTTACCTGGGTCGGAGAAAGTGGCCGTGGCGGCATGACCAGGGTTAGCGCTCATGGACGCGCCGCCACCGCTTGTTTCCATATCACTCAGACTGGTCTTGCTCTGGTAGACACCACCCATGGTAACCACAGGGCTGATCTTGTAGGTAAAGCCAATCTTGCCGGCGTAACCGGTCGCCCTCGCTTGGCCCGTATATTTGCTGTTATCTGAAAAATCGACCCTAGCCCAATCTGCCGTACCCAACGCACCACCGGCTAGCGCACCACCCAATGCACCCGAGCCGCCAGTCACCATAGCACCCAACTGGGCGGGGCTTGCCGCCATTTTCAAGTCCAACATGGCCCAGACAAAATCGATGGAACCACCAATAGTCAGATCCGGGTTTACGTTGTAGGCCAGTGGAGCGATCAGCCGACCGACCCCCAGTTCCGAACGAGCATCTTTTTTGGACCCTGCCGCCATGAAGGAGGAGCTGCCATATTCCGTGCCCATGCCGCCCTGAGCGAACATGGCTATGCCGTAAGTCAATTCACCCTTCTTTTTTGCCCAGCCGACTGCCGGCATGAAGTAGGAAGTGCCGCTCGACTTGGCTTCGGGCATGCCTGCCATTCTCGAGGTGACATCCGGGCCCAGCATGCCGACGGCCAAATCCAACTGGTTGCCCTGATCCATAAGCCCCAGCGTGGCAGGATTGTTCATCACGGCGGCCGTACCGTTGTCGTAGGCCATGGAAGCGCCACCCATGGCAGTCGCAACCGGGCCATAACCTTCCATATTCATGCCGTTTGTGGCCAGGGCGGCTCCGGTAAAGCCGATTGCGGCCAGAGCGATCAGTAGCTGGGTCTTGCGCATTTAGGTCTCCTCGAAAGCGCGTTCAGACGAATGTTCCCGGCTTTTCCCAGCCGGGTAAAAACTGCTAGCATGGTAAAGGCGGGAGTCAACAGCCGCAAGACGTTTTTTTACAAATACTTACACAAAAGTTGTATTTCATCATATTCTGATAGACTAATTTTTCAACTTGTATTTACTTTTTAAACGCAAAAAAGCCGCCTGGGTTGCCCCGAGGCGGCTTTTCTAGCGAGGGCTAAATCAGATGTAAAGACAGATATCCGTTTCACCCGCGAACTCGAAGAAGGTCGCGGCGCCGCCGAACTCAACGCCGTCGATGAAGTCGCTGTGTTCGAAACCGAACAGCTCGACCGTCATCTGGCAGGCGATGAATTTGACTTCGGCTTCCTGGCACAATTCACGCAGCTCGGGAATCGTAGCCACGCCGTTGTTCTTGATGGTCTGCTTCATCAGGGCGGTGGCGACGGACTCATAGCCCGGCACCAAAGCCTGGATCGCGTTGGGCATGTTCCAGTTGATGTCCTTGAACCACTTAGGTCCGAACGGCATCTTCATGGGCATACCCGGGTTGCCCAGGGGGCTGACCTTCAGACAGCTCAGATCCTTGCGCAGCATCTGCAAGCCGTAGAAAGTGAAGAAAATCTGGGTTTCGTACCCCAGGGCTGCGGCCGTAGACGCCAGGATGAACGGGGGATAGGCCCAGTCCAGCGTACCCTTGGTCGCG
>CAISDD010000172.1 GCA_903883985.1 uncultured Pseudomonadota bacterium
AGGTGGCGTAGGTCGAGACCTTGTAGCCGCGGCGGTATTCGAACTTGTCCACCGCCTTCATCAGGCCGATGTTGCCTTCCTGGATCAGGTCGAGGAATTGCAGGCCGCGATTGGTGTATTTCTTGGCGATGGAGATCACCAGGCGCAAGTTGGCTTCGATCATCTCGCGCTTGGCGCGACGGGCCTTGGCTTCACCGGTGGACATCTTCTTGTTGATGTCCTTGAGTTCCTTCACGGAAATGCCGACTCGTGTCTGCAAATCGGAGAGCTTCTTCTGACGTTCGCTGATGTCGAACTGCAAGCGGTAGAGCATTTCGTTGTTGCACGACTTGGCCGCAAGCTCCTGCGTCACCCATTCCTGGGAGCCTTCGTTGCCCGGGAAGGTGCGAATGAAATGGGATCGCGGCATGGAACACTTGTTGACGGCGATGTCCATGATAACGCGTTCGTGTGAGCGCACTTCCTCGACGATGCTGCGCACCGAATCGCACAGGTTGTCAACCTGGCGGGCGGTGAATCGGATGCCCATCAGGTGGCCGGAAATCTCTCCCAGTAGTTTCTGGTACTGCTTGCTGGTGAAGCCGTATTTACTGAGCGCGGCCTGCATCCGGGTGTGGCAGCGGCGAATTTCGGTGAATCGCTCGAGTGCATCGAGTTTGAGTTGGGCCAGGTTGGCTGCGGCTACGGCGGCTCCGCCATCGCCTTCCTCGTCTTCCTCGCTCTCGCAGGCTTCGGGTTCTTCCGCCATCTCCATGACGATGTCTTCGCCGGAACTGTCGACCAGGCCGTCGATCAAGTCGTCGACCTTCAACTCGTCGTTCTCGACCTTGGTCACCAGGTCGAGGATCTGGGCGATGGTAAGCGGGCAGGCGGAGATGGCCAGCACCATGTTCTTCAGACCTTCCTCGATGCGCTTGGCGATTTCGATCTCGCCTTCGCGCGTGAGTAGATCCTTGATGCCCATTTCGCGCATGTACATGCGTACCGGGTCCGTGGTGCGGCCGAATTCGGCGTCCACGCTGGAGAGGGCGGCTTCAGCCTCTTCGACGGCGTCCTCGTCCGCCACCGGGGCGGGTGTCTCGGACATCAGCAGTTCTTCGGCGGCGGGCGCTTGATCGAAGACCTGAATGCCCATGTCGTTGATCATGCTGATGACACTCTCGATCTGCTCCGCGTCGAGAATCTCGTCGGGCAAATGGTCATTGATTTCGGCATAGGTCAGGTAGCCCCGTTCCTTGCCTAGCATGATCAGGTTTTTCAGGAGGGTGCGGCGAGCTTCCGCATCGACCTTGACTTCCGGCTTGGCGGAAGCCTGCTCGATCATGCCGGCCTTGCCTGTCGCTCCTTTTTTCTTGCGCGCAGCCGGTGTGGCGGCCGGTTCGGCTTGTTTGGGAGTCTTATTGACCGTCGTCACCATTGTTGATGCTCCGAGAGAACCTGCGGAAAAACGCGATAGTATACATGAGGTTGAGCGATGCGCGCCGTAGCGGATGGGCGCATCGGGCAAATCAGATGGGGTCGGGTTGCCGTGAAACAAGGGCATGCGACTGGACGCGCCACGGGTGGTTTTAGCCGGAGGGGGCTTTTCGGCGTTGCAGGCTGGCCAACAGGCGGATCTTTTCTTCCGGCGTGAGTTCGCTCGGGCGGCGGCCGGAGAGTTCCCGCGCCTGGGCACGACCGGCCTGGGCGGCGAGGGTGTTCAACGCGCCCTGGAAATCGGCTTCCACGTCGTAGCTCTCGTCCCAGGCCAGGAGGCCTGCGGCGGCTTGTTCCAGCGCGGCTTGTTCCTCGCGCCCGCGAAAGCGCTCGACAAGATCGCGCGCAGAGAGTTCCGGATGCTCGCGTAGCAGAGCGATCAGGGTGGCCAAGGCGAGTGCCTCGGGGCGCTCGCTGTTGGGCAGCTCCCCCATGCGGGTGGCGCGCATGGGGTCGTGTAGCACCGCCTGCAGGGCGATCTGCCAGGAAGAGTTTTGCACCGCGGCGCGGCCACTGGGGCGAGTCGGGTATCGATTGGGCGATACGCGCTGGTTTCCGCGCGGCGCGCGTGGTGCTTCCAGGCCGGTGAGGCCAGCCAGGCGTTGTTGCAACACGCGCTTCAGCAGGGGGGCCTGGCCCAGCTTTTCGAGATGGGGTTCCATGAGTTTGGCCAGGCGCACCTGGCCTTCCTGCGAACCCAGGTCGGTTTGCGCGGTGAGTTCGGCAAAGAGGAAGTCGGATAAGGGGGCTGCGGTGTCGCACAGTGCGCGGAAGGCGTCCGCACCCTGGGCGCGGACGTAGCTGTCCGGGTCCTCGCCTTCGGGCAGGAACAGGAAGGACAGGCGCTTGCCATCCTGAATTTGCGGCAGGCTGTTTTCCAGGGCGCGCCAGGCGGCTTTCCGGCCCGCGTTGTCGCCATCGAAGGCGAACACCACGTCCTCGGCCAGACGCAGCAAACGGCTTGCCTGGTCGGCCGTGATGGCTGTGCCCAGTGTGGCGACCGCGTTCTGTACGCCGTACTGGTCCAGCATCACCACGTCCATGTAGCCCTCCACCACCACTACCCGATTGTCACCCTGGATGGCGCGGCGGTGTTCGTGGAGGCCGTAGAGTTCACGGCCCTTGTGGAACAAGGGGGTTTCCGGCGAGTTGAGGTATTTAGGCTCGCCGTGACCGAGTACCCGGCCGCCGAAGGCGATGGTCTGGCCGCGTTCGTTGCGGATGGGAAACATCACGCGATCACGGAAACGGTCGTAGCGTTTGTCGTCCTGGGAGATGACCAGGCCGATTTCCACCAGCAAGGGGTCGGCGTAATCGGCTAAACCAGAGGCCAGCCCTTCACGCAGGCTCTGCCAACCTTCCGGCGCGTAGCCGATGCCGAAGCGGGCGGCGGTCTCGCCGCTGAGGCCGCGCAGCTTCAAATAATCAACAGCCTTCTCGCATCCCTTGAGGCTCTTGCGGTACCAGTTCGAGGCGGCTTCCATGCGCTCGAACATCTGTTCGCGGCGGCTTTCCTCTTCGGGCGGACGCCGGCTGCCGTCATCCGGAACCTGCATGCCGGCTCGGCCGGCGAGCACCGACACGGCTTCCACGAAGGGCATGCCGGCATGTTCCATGAGGAAAGTGATGGCCGTGCCGTGGGCGCCGCAGCCGAAGCAGTGGTAGAACTGCTTGGTTGGGCTAACCGAGAACGAGGGGGATTTTTCGTTGTGGAAGGGGCAGCGCGACTGGTAGTTGGCGCCGGCCTTCTTGAGGGGAACGTAGTGCTCCACGACGGCGACGATGTCCGTGCGGTCGAGCAGTTGTTGGAGGAAATCCTGGGGGATCATGATCCACCCGATTCTAATTCAGACGGTGAGCCAGGATCAGCCGAGTGCGTTCTTGACCAGACCCGAGACGCCGTTCATATCGGCGCGACCGGCCAGTTTCGGTTTCAGCCAAGCCATGACGCGGCCCATGTCGCGCGCGCTCGCCGCACCGGTCTCGGTCACGGCCTGGCCTATGAGGGCCGCGACTTCTTCGGCACTCATAGGCTGTGGCATGTAAGCCGAGAGGACTTCGATCTCGAAGGCCTCCTGGTCGGCCAAATCCTGGCGTGCCGCGGCCTGGTACTGGCTGAAGGAGTCGCGGCGCTGCTTCAGCAGCTTCTCGACGATGGCCACGACGGCGTCGTCATCGAGTTCGATGCGTTCGTCCACTTCCCGCTGTTTCATGGCCGCCAGCAACAGGCGGATGGCACCCAGGCGCGCTGCGTCCCTGGCGCGCATGGCGTTCTTCATGTCGTCGCTGATACGCTGCCGGAGGGTCATGGTGTGTACTCGCGTGTGAAAGATTGAGACCAGAAAAGAAAAGAGCCTGAAGGTTCAGGCTCGTGGCGTTGCGACCGAGTCACCCCGGTGGCTGATGATCAGTACATCTTAGGCGGCAGAGTCTGGCTGCGCAGGCGCTTGTGTTGGCGCTTCACAGCGGCGGCCAGTTTGCGCTTACGTTCCTGGGTGGGCTTCTCGTAAAACTCGCGAGCACGCAGCTCGGTCAGCAGGCCCATCTTTTCGATGGTGCGCTTGAAACGGCGCATGGCTACTTCAAACGGCTCATTTTCTTTAAGGCGAACGCTCGGCATCTGTGGTGTTCCTGGTGGCAGGGAGGCGAAAAAAGATGCGAGATTCTATATCAGCCGTGGACGACATTTCAATAGAATTACCGGCTTGATTTCAATCAGGCTTCACATGATCGTTCTCGGCGTCGAATCTTCCTGCGATGAAACCGGTCTGGCCCTGTTCGATACCGAACGCGGGCTGCTGGCCCACGCCATACACACCCAGGTCGCCATGCATGCGGAATATGGCGGCGTGGTGCCGGAACTGGCTTCGCGCGACCACATCCGCCGCGTGATTCCGCTCACGCGCCGGGTGCTGAACGATGCCGGCCTGGCCTTGAGTGATCTCGATGCCATTGCCTATACCCAGGGGCCGGGGCTGGCCGGGGCCTTGCTGGTGGGGGCGGGTTTCGCCAACGCACTTGCGCTGGCGCTGGAAATTCCGTCGATGGGTGTGCATCACCTGGAGGGCCACCTGCTCTCGCCCTTGCTGGCGGCACCACGCCCGGATTTCCCTTTCGTGGCGCTGCTGGTCTCGGGTGGGCACACCCAGTTGATGCAGGTGGAAGGGGTGGGTCGCTACCGCTTGCTTGGCGAGACCGTAGATGACGCGGCGGGCGAAGCCTTCGACAAGACCGCGCAATTGCTGGGACTGGGCTATCCCGGCGGCCCGGCGCTGGCGCTGCTGGCTGAAGGCGGCGTACCCGATCGCTTCAAGCTGCCGCGGCCAATGTTGCATTCCGGCGACCTGGATTTCAGTTTTTCCGGTCTGAAGACGGCGGTGTTGACCCTGGCGCGCAAGGAGGGGGCGGCCGCGCGTGTCGACATTGCCGCCGCTTTTCAGGCCGCGGCCGTCGATGTGCTGGTTGGCAAGAGCCTGAAGGCGCTGCATGAAACCGGACTGCGACGTCTGGTCGTGGCGGGTGGGGTGGGCGCCAACCATGCACTGCGTGCGCGCCTGGATGCGCAAGCGGGCCAGCACGGCTATGCGGTGTTCTACCCGCCTTTGGCTCTGTGCACCGACAACGGCGCCATGATCGCCTTCGCCGGGGCGCTACGCCTGGCGCACGGCGCTCCGGCCGATGGCCGCTTCACGGTGCGGCCAAGGTGGGAGCTGGGAGAATTGACGCCGGCGTAGGGCGGATGCCCGAAGGGCGACCCGCCAACCTGAGTTCCGTAGTCCACCACACCCAACCCGCAGCCTGGTGAGCGACGGGAGGCGTGGAACCCTATCAGGCATACGGCAGAATTAACGGCATTCCGCCCTACGCTGGCTCACTCGCGGTAGAAGAACAACAGCGCGCATAGGCCGGCGCCGACCGAATAGAGCATCCAGGTCTCGGAAACCACGTAAGGGTATAGCATCAGGGCAATCCCGATCCACCGGGGCCGGGACAGGCCGGACTTTTTGCCATAGCGATAGGCCGCGTAGCCGGCGATCCCAAAGAAGATGAGGCCGAACAGATAGGCCGGGCTAGGCAGCGTGAGCCCGGAGGTGGCGAGAGTTTGCAGATCACCCATGGCGCGGTTTGGCTACTTGGTCAGTGCCAGAAACAATTCTGGCAGCTTCTCGGGCAGTCGCTGAATGTTGTCGATCACCGTGTACTGCCGCCCAAAGATACCACTGACGTATTCGTCAGCCTTCGGGTCAAGGCTGATGCAGTAAGTAAAAATACCATCGCGGTCGAGTTCCTTCACCGCCTGCCGGCTGTCTTCAATCAGCAACTGTTCGTCGTTGGTATCGATGTCTGAAGGCTGGCCGTCGGTGAGGATCAACATCAGCTTCTTGTCCGCCGGCCGCGCTTTCAGGTAATGGGCGGCGTGGCGCATGGCCGCACCCATGCGCGTGGAATAACCGGCCTGCATCGCCGCCAACCGGGCCTTGGCGTCGTCGCCCCAACGCTCGCCGTAGCCCTTGATGTGCAGATAACGCACGTCGTGGCGGGTGTTGGAGTGGAAGCCGGCGATGGCGAACGGGTCGCCCAGTTGTTCCACCGCCCAGGCGAGCAGGGAGACCGCTTCCTGGCTGAGTTCGAGGATGGTCTGCTCGCTGCCGTGTGCCTTCTCGTTGAGCGATTCCGACAGGTCTAGCAGCAGCATCACGGCGATGTTACGACCATCGGTCCGGTGGCTCATGTTGATGCGCGGGTCGGGATTTGCACCGCCCTTGAAGTCGATGAGCGAGCGGATGGCCACGTCCAGATCGAGCTCGCTGCCCTCTTCCTGGTAACGGATGCGCACCTTTTCCTGCGGCTTCAACAAGTCGAGGATGCGTTTCAGGCGCTTGGCCAGAGCGGCGTGTTTTTCCAGCAACCGGTCGATGTCCGCCGAGTTGCCTTTCGGGTGCAGCGCCTCATAGACACTGCACCAATCCGGTCGGTAAGTCAGGCTTTGATAGTCCCATTCGGGATAGTGGCGCGGCGGCAGGCCTTTGTGTTCGTCGCTGGGTGTGCGCTTCTTCTCCTTCTCGAACATCTCTTCATCGTCGCTCTCCTCGATGAACAGCCACATGTGCCGGTTATCGTCACGGTAATCCACTACGGTGTCCGCGAAATGCACGCGGGCTAACTGGTCGCTCTGGCGCCGAGTCTTGGCGACGTAACTCAAGGCCAGTACCGCAATTTCTTTCGTATTCGATTCGCCTTGCTCCATCAGTGCGTGGAAGCGTTCGCTGAAAGCCAGCAGGTCGGCATCCCGATAACCGTGGTTCGGATCGAGCAGAGCGCGCGACAGCATGGCCAGGCGAAGCCGCAGGCAGGAAGTGGTTTCAGGGTCGCAGGCGTCTTCGGCCGGCTTCGGATGCAGCGCCAGGAAGACGCGCTTCAAGCCTGGGTATACACGGCAGAGCAGGGTTTCAATGCGGCAATCCTCGAAGAACTCCACCGCCATGCGCTGGAACGGGCTCCAGTTGTCGGCGATCTGCGCGGTGGTCCAGCGACGATGGCCGACCATATGGGCCAGCGTGGCGCGGTAGCGGTCGAGGCCGGTGATACGAATTTCCCCCACTCCCTCCGCAAGAGGGTCGGGGTGAGGAAGGAGGATGTCATCATAAACGTCTGGAATCCGCATCCCCAGCTTGTCGTAATACGGCACCGGGCGACGCAACTCGTCGAAAGCGGTGGAATACGGCACCAGTTGTTCGGATGCCTGCCAGAGTCCGCGCAGATATAAGTCGAGCTTGCGTTCCACGTCCATGAACAGCGTACCGTGGCGCTCGCGTTGCAGCACGGCACGGCTGTCTGCGGACTGGACCGTGAAATAGTCTCTCTGCCGTTCCGGATGATTGCGGTAATTACGAATGCCATATTCCACCCAGTTCTTCAGGCCGACCAGACTCAACTGGCTGAGTAAAAATGGCGCCTGAGCGAAGAAGTCGGGCAGGCCGGGGCTGGGAAAGGTAGTGTGGTGACCGTGGATGGAACCGGTGGTGCGCCCCATCATGTCCAGGCTGATATCGAGGTAATGCGCCAACTGTTCGCGTGACAGCAGTTTGCGCGCCACCGGCGCCAGGGTTTGCAGAAACGGGGTGATGGCGCGGCCGTTGGGCGACTTCTGCATGCGCATGATGAATGCCATGACGTCGGGTAGTGCCGCCTCCTCGCCCAGGGCGATGGCGGCGGAAGGCCACTCTTCCATGAACACCAGCATGGGTTCGACGCCGCGCCCCAGTTTGCCAATGACGCGGGCAGCATCGAGATAGTGGTAGATGTTCTCGCGCGTAAGGATGGCCAAGGCCTCCGCCATGAGCTCCTCGAACACATCCTCTACCTGCTTGAAACGGGTGTCGAGTTGCGCCCAGTAGGCTTTCATCAAGGGGTGCTGGTATTCGGTTTCGGTCATGGCGAAGTCAGATTCAATGACAGCAGCGCGCTGATCTTGGCGCGGATTTCAGCGATTTCTTCTGGCGTAGCCCGTCCTTTGCGCTCCGCCTGGCGGCTTCGCCAATCCAGGTTTTTTACTTGGTCGGCCAAAGCAGCGCCGGTCGCCCCCTGGCTCACCAACACAACCTCGAAGGGATAAGCCTTGATCTGGTTGGTGATGGGTACGCACACCAGCAGTCCCGATTTGCTGTTGTAGCCGTGAGGACTCAACACGACAGCGGGTCTGCGCCCAGCCTGTTCATGGCCACTTTGTGGTGTGAAATTCAGCCAGACGATATCGCCAACGTCGGGCACATAGAGTGCCGCCATCAGAGCAACTCCCGCCCCTGCGACAAACCGAAGTCCATCGCTTCATGCAGATTTTCTGCGGTAATGCCGGCCAGCAAGGTGTTCAGGAAAAAAACGGGTACAACCGACTCAATGACCACGCGGCCATCGACCGCCTTGACCTCAACCGTCTGATCCAGCGTCAGGTGGGCCGCCTCCATCACGGCAACCGGAATTCGCACCGCAGGGCTATTGCCCCATTTACGCAGCACTTGTTGTGTCATGACCCATCTCCAGTGTTGATACAATGTAGAAACTTAGCGTAACATTGTTTCAAGCGGTGTGGCTACGCAAAGGTTGCGTCGATGGCGTGATCCAGGGTCTCGCGAATGTCGACATCGTCGGTGATAGGGCGCACCAATGCCATGCGGCAGGCGTCCAGGGGATCGACGCCGTCCTTGATCAGGGTAGCCGCATAAACCAGCAAGCGCGTGGAGATGCCTTCGTCCAGGCCATGGCCCTTCAGGTTGCGCGCGATCTGGCCGATCTTCACCAGTTTTCCGGCAGTCGCCTCATCGAGGCCGGTTTCGCGCGCCAATATGGTGGTTTCCAGCAAGGCATCCGGATAGTCGAAATCGAAGGCGGTGAAGCGCTGCTTGGTGGATTGCTTCAGATCCTTCAGCAGCGACTGATAGCCGGGATTGTAGGAGATCACCAGCTGGAAATCAGGATGCGCGTGGATCAACTCGCCCTTCTTGTCCAGGGGCAGGGTGCGGCGGTGGTCTGTCAGCGGGTGGATCACCACCGTGGTGTCCTGGCGTGCCTCGACGATCTCGTCCAGATAGCAGATCGCGCCGATACGCGCGGCGACGGTCAGCGGGCCATCCAGCCAGCGCGTGCCATTGGCTTCCAGCAGGTAACGGCCGACCAGATCGCTAGCGGTCATGTCTTCGTTGCAAGCCACGGTGATCAGCGGCTTGCCCAATTTCCATGCCATGAATTCGATGAAGCGGGATTTGCCACAGCCGGTGGGGCCTTTCACCATCACCGGCAGGCGGTTGCGGTAGGCGGCTTCGTAGAGCGCCACTTCCCTGCCCTGAGCCTGGTAATAAGGCTCGGTGTGGACTTTGTACTGTTCTTTGTCAGTCATTGCGTGCTCCTGGTCCGGAGTGCGGAAAATTTACATTCGCCGGATGAAAAACGCCCCCACCGGGGGCGTCAGGGTAAACGGCAACTAGCCTGCGGCACACATGAGAGCGATTCGCTTACTTATGCACGCCCAGCTTGTCGCGCCAACCCGGGAATATCTTGTCGGCGTCGCCGGGGAACGATTCGAAGGCGCGAGCGAACTCTTTGTGCTCTTTCGCGAATTCGATCGGGTCGGCACCGGCCTTCCAACACTCGTAAGACTGACGCAGGGAGATCGCGCCGGCCGCCGGGCTGTCGATGTGGCCGTATGCACCGCCACCGGAAGTATTGATCACGTTGCCGTGACCCAGGTTCTCGAAGAAACCGGGCAGACGCAGGGCATTCATGCCGCCGGAGATGATCGGGGTGGTCGGCTTCATGCCGTGCCATTCCTGGTGGTAATACGGGCCGTCGGCGGAATCGCGCTCGATCATGTAGGCGATACCACGGTCGTCCTTGCCGCCTTCCATCTTGCCGTAGCCCATGGTGCCGACGTGGATGCCGGAAGCGCCTTGCAGACGCGACATCTTGGCCAGCACGAACGCGGTATAACCACGCACGGAGGAAGGCGAGGTGACCGCGCCGTGGCCGGCGCGGTGATAGTGCAGGTATTGACCAGGGTACTGGCGACGCGCAGTGGTGATCATGCCGGGGCCGCCGACATAACCATCCACCAGGAATGCGACCTTGTTGGCATCCGGGCCGAAGGTTTCCAGCGCGAAATCGGCGCGGGC
>CAISDD010000173.1 GCA_903883985.1 uncultured Pseudomonadota bacterium
ATCGGGGTATGTTGGCCAAGCATAACTTGAAACCACAGACGAGAGAGCTTCGGAGCCGATGCCTGTCAGGACAGGGACTGAATTATCCTAGAAACCGCAGTTGGACGAGCCCGAGTGTGCGTCTGACGAGTTGTCTGGCAAGCGGAGTCGTTGGCGCTCCTGCGCGTACGAATCCTGCCTACTCCTTGCGGGTACAGCGGAGCCAGGCGTGCAATCGGGTGCGTAGCGGTTCACCCAAAGGGTGAGCGTAATCGAAAGCACGAACCGTTCATGGGGCCTCACGAGGGAAGCGGTCAACTGAGGAATCAAGGTGTGCGCTTTAACCGAGGTCGTAATCTACGACCACGGGCGCATGGTCTGAAAACCGCTCGGCCTTGTATACATGGGCAGCTCTTGCCCTTGATGCCATCCCGGCGGAGGCTATTTGATAGTCGATTCTCCAGCCTACGTTCTTGGCCCAGGCTTGTCCCCGGCTGCTCCACCACGTATAGGCTTCGCCTTCTTGCTCGGGGTAGAGGTGGCGGTAGACATCGGCCAGGCCGACTCGGTCAAACAGGTCGCTCATCCAGGCCCGCTCCTCGGGTAGGAATCCGGAGTTCTTCCGGTTGCCCTTCCAGTTCTTCAGGTCGCGCTCGGTATGGGCGATGTTCCAGTCGCCGCAGAGGATGAATTCACGCCCGGAGCTGGCCAGGGCCTCCAGACGAGGCAGGAAGCGTTCCATGAAGGCGAACTTGGCGGTCTGACGATCCTCGCCGGAGGAGCCGGAAGGCAGGTAAAGGGACACCACGGAAAGCTCGCCGAATTCACCACTTAACTCCACCTCGATGTAACGCCCCTCGACGTCGATGTCGGGGATGCCAAGGCCTTCGATGATCTGATCAGGCTGTTTCTTCGAGTAAATGCCGACGCCGCTGTAGCCCTTCTTTTCCGCGTAGTGAAAGTAGCCGTAGAAGCCCGGTGGGTTGAGCATTTCCAGGGAAAGGTCGGGTGCCTGGGCCTTGAGTTCCTGGAGGCAGATCACGTCGGCATCCTGGGCTGCCAACCATCGGTAGAAGCCTTTGCTGGCGGCGGAGCGAATGCCATTGAGGTTGGCTGAAATGACGCGGAACATTGTGTTCCCGAGAAGTGGTGTGGGCGGCAACATTACTCTACGAGCGGTAGGTTGGCCCAGGGGTTTGCTGGAGCTATACGCGACCCAACACGGGGTGATGGTGCGGTGTTGTCGGGTTTCCCCGCGAGGGCGATGTCGCGACGAAGGTGAACACGTCGGCTGCTCTACGCCAGGCAGGAGCCGCGCGAGTTCGACCTAGGCACCGATCCGCACAGAGATCCGCTGCCGATGTGACACTGCCCAGCGATGCGGGTACGTCTCACGATGTCCTGAGCGTGGAGTCCTGAAGAGTCTTCTGGCGTTCCTTGGTGTAGCGGCCAGGGCTGTGGCGGGTCGCGGCGATGAAGGTATCGAGCAGACAGAGATCATATTGAATCCCGTTCTGGCAGCATAGCTGTTGGAACAGGTCGAAGGGATACTGCCCCACGAGATCCATCGGCTGATGGATGCCGATCGCAGCCAGATTCTTGGCAACCGCTGGACCGATGTTGGGGATGGCCTCCAAGGACACTGCCTCTGCCGCCGTTTTCGCTTTCATCATCGTAAAACCAACTCCGTTTTGAAACCCCGCCCTTCATGGCTGCACGAAGTCTGAATACCCCTGCATGAAGGCCGGGGTTTCAGCCGTAGCAATTTAAGCGTGGATGCAAACCTTCCAAATTCGTTCGTGGCTAAGTAACCTGTCGAAACCAATTTGGCTTACCACCGGGCTCCCTCACCCTGCACTCTCCCGAAGGGAGAGGGTTCCACCCCCTTCCCCCTCCGGGGGAAGGGCCGGGGATGAGGGCCTGCGCCGGCAGCTTAATGAAGGCAAAATGAGTTACGCGACATTACTTAGCCAACCTGATAAACCACGATGTAATTGGGATGAACAACGTGCTCGCGCGTGCCAGCAACGCGACCGGGTCGAAGCAAATATGGCATGAGTGGAAGATTTTCGGCTGACCGGACGATGGCAGCGTGAAGGCATTGCGCCGCCGCTGCGTTGCGCTACTCAATGAAATCGATGATGTCCACCAAGTCGGTGGTTGCCTCGTCAGACCAGCGAACGGTTTGCACGGGCACTGCGGCGCTCTTCGAGCATGGCCTGAACCTTTGCCACGGCGGCATCGTGTGGCAGGCGCAGCTTTTCGCCGCGCAAGGCGTCTTCAACCTTGGTCCGAAACCACCTGTTGTAGCTGGCTTCCTGTTCTTCGGTCTCGAACGCCGATACGATGGAGGCTAGCACGGCGATCATGCTGAAAACACTAGCACAATGCGGGCGTCGTGCCAAATGACATGGAGCGTCATGGCGACAAGTTTCCCAAGGGCGTAGGCCACGGCAAGGCGCTGAAGCCGTGATACTGCGTGGACAGCGATCCTTGATGAAAATTATCTTCACCAGTGGTAGCGGATAGTTGACAACCTTCACGAATCCGGCGTGCCCCTTGCGGGTGCAGCGGA
>CAISDD010000174.1 GCA_903883985.1 uncultured Pseudomonadota bacterium
CCCGACCTAGAGCAAGGCCATGAGCCGAAGCCGATATGTCATCCTGGAACCGGATAAGCCGCATTTCCTGACATGCACAGTAGTCGAGTGGCTGCCCGTGTTTACCCGCCCGGATGCGGTGCAATTCCTCCTCGATAGATGGACGAATCTGCGCCAGCACGACGGCTTTCAAGGCAACGAGACTACGGGGCGCTGGAGCGCCATGGGATGCGTTCCCACGCTGGAGCGTGGGAACGATAAAACGTGGGAGCGGGTTTGCCCGCGATGACAACGCTTGCAAGCCGACGACGCTTCCCTTCGCCGGCAACCCGGCTCCCACGAGGCACACGATATGTTGGTCCACGCTCAGTCGCCAGTACAACATATACGTAGCGATACTCAGCTCAACCGCTCCAGCAAGCTCAGTTCACAAGGCCACGTGGCCAGTTCTTTATCCGCCAACACCACGCCTTCCGGCAGGCGTTCGGTCAGGCGCAACACCAAGGCGGAGTCGCCCGCGCACAGCGCCACACTCACCCGATTGACCGACACCTCGACCCCCAGCAGACGGCTGAGAAAGCGCGCGGCCCCCTCGTGACCGATGGCCGAAACAAAGCCACCCGCCATGAGTGCGCGCGCGTCGTCCGGTGCCAGCGGCCCGGAAAAGCGCCAATCACCATAGGCCGTGAGCACAGGGGAGTTCAGCAGGTAGAGCATGGCCGGGCTCGCCCCGCTCCAACGGCAGCACACGAGGGATGCAACACATCCGTCTTCGCCAGCAAGCGCATGGCAGCAGCCCCATTGGAAACGCTGACGATGGCGCAGAACATGTCAAACACACCCTGGATAGAGTGTGGCAACCGCGTCTTTCAGGCGTTGCTTGCTGTCCTTGTTGCCAGGCGTACCCCAGGCCTTGGTCATCGTCAACTTGAGCAGTTCGCCGGCCGCTAGGCGACTTTTCGAGTCTTCCCAGATCAGCGTGGTTTTCATGAATTCATTGCGCTGGTTGTCGAAGGGGCTGCCGGGTTGGTAGGCGGTAAATTTTGCGGTATCGAATTGTTGGCGGAAGGTATCGATAACAGGGTGGTGCACTTCCCAGGCCAGGTCTTCGGGCGACAATGTGGCGCGTCGAGCTAAGTCGGCCTGACGCTGGGCGTCGGCCAAGGCTGCGATATGTTGCTGTTCCCGTTCCACCTTCGCTTCCGGGTCTTCCTGCATGGCACCATAACCGACAGCGGTTTTTGCACCAAATCCCAACCATTGAAAGGCGTGCCGGAAGGCGACCTCAAGCAGGGTTTGCCAGCGGCCGTCTATTGCCAGGTCGGGCGCCAAGCGTTTGAGGTGCGCGAGGTTGCATTGCACATGGAAAACGAAGCGCGATTTCGGCGGTACAGTGAGGAAACTGAGGGGAGTGGGCTGGCCAGATTCGTGGGGCGCTTCGCCGTGCTGGTAGTAGTGGGTCAGGTGCGGGGTCATGATTTCGACCGCGAGGCTGATTTGGTCAGGCTTTTTCTGGTCTTCCGGGGCGATTTGTGGTATGACGTCCCAAAACGACAATGCGCCACGTAGATGATCGCTGTCGCCGTCGACGGATTTTCTACCGAACAGGTTTTCGATAGCGGCGTCGCTCCAGCCGTGTGCCTCGCCCCAGTTGCCGCCGACCAGTTCCCACGCCGCTTGGCGCAACACGCCCTTAACGCCGCTGCCGGGCAGGTATGGCAAACCATAGGGGGTGAGGAAGGCAAATCCGTTTTTTGTCGGGTGTTCGTTGCCCAGGCCGGTGGTAAAGGGGGCGGTGGACTGAGCGTCGAGGCGAAAGGACGCATCCACAGAAGCGGCAACGTCGAATGACTGACGTTGCCGCGCCAGCAAGCCGCGCATGGTTTTCTGGTCGTTGTCGTTGAGTTTCTTGGCGCCATCAAGCGGTCTGTCCTTGATTTTCGTCCAAGCCCCCTCGTTCCATAGTTGGAGATACATGCCAAAACGCATCCCCGGCGAGGCGTCTTTGAAATCTTTGCCCAGATAGGCAGGTACGGCGGCGATGGACATGGCCGTTACCCCCCAACCCTGGCCGACGCCATTTGCCGCATCCAACGTAGCCAGGCGAAGGCTTCGGCGGTGATGGCCTGAAAATCGCCGGGTTTGGCTTTCATGAGTGCTTCCATGAAAAGTTCAAAACCGGGGTCGCGATCCACTCCGTTGAAACGCCTGGAGAGCCAGGTGCGCAAATGTTGCGCGACGACTTCGTTGGCATCACCTTTCTCATGGCAGAACGCCAGCACCTGCATCAGCCCGGAATTCATGATGAGCGCGGGCAGGCCCTTGGCGACGTTGACGTGCTCTTTTTGGTAGTCAGCGCATTTATTCCAGGCATCCTGAGCGCGTTGCTGTTCGAGGGTAAGACGCGGTTTATCATTGATCTCGGCCATGGTTCAGCCCTCCACGATCTTGACCACCACCAGGCCGCGCCCGGTGGTGACATCGCCGCCGATCTGGATCAGACGGCCATCGAGCACGGTCTTCATCTTGGTGTGCACATCCATGGCATCCATCCAGTCGTCTTTCTTGCCGGTGCGTGTCTGGCCCGCCAGCATGGGGGCGATGAGCAACGATTCTGGCGGCAA
The DNA here is from genome assembly GCA_903883985.1 of uncultured Pseudomonadota bacterium. Taxonomy (GTDB): domain Bacteria; phylum Pseudomonadota; class Gammaproteobacteria; order Burkholderiales; family Thiobacillaceae; genus PFJX01. The sequence continues at coordinate 2,604 of CAISDD010000174.1, forward strand.
ATTCTCGGTGTAGAACAGCCCACCGTCCTTGGCGGTGCCGGTTTCCGGGTCGATGCGCACATGCGGTTCGATCAGCATGGCGTTCTGGGCGAAGTAGGCGAAATCGGTATCGGACAGCACCACCAGGTCCTGGCTGAACTTGTTGCGGAAGAAGGCGTAGGAGGCATCCGCCGGGAAGGCTTTGGCGGCGAGATCGGCGGCGAGCTTGGGCAGTTCCTGCGACACCTTGGCGGTGTACTCGAAGGCTTCCAGGTGTAATTTGTCACCCGAAAGCAAGGCAGGGTTGGCGAGTAGACAGCCGCCTTCGGCCACGGCAAGTGCCGGCCAATCGGCTTTGATGCCAATTAGCCCAAGTAAGCGCTGGGCACGGGAAATCGCCTGCGGACAGGTGGCATAGACATAGCCGTTTTTCAGCGAACGCACCGGCAGGGCGACGAGTTGCGCGTCGCCGAAGCTCACCGCGCCAGCGTGTAGGTCACTGCTGCCGGCATCGGGGCCGAACAGCCGGTCGATCAACTTTTCATCGCCGCCGATGGCCGTAAAGCCATGCCGTACCGCGCCTTTGATGCCGGAGCCAGCGAAGCAGGGGTGGCCGGTGTGGCGCTCACGCTGGATGGGGTTGTCGATCACCCCCACCGCCTGACCGGCGCCCATGTGGACGGGACTGACGGCGTAGAGGAACAGGGCTGCGTTTTTTTCAAACATGGTGGGCACTCCCTTCAGGTATTCGGTTCGCTGGAGACCAGCAGATTGACGACGAGGCGGATCATCAGATCCTTGTTGGTGGGCTGACTTTCCGCCACCAGCAGGGCCAGGGCGGTCAGCGCGTTTTCGTTGATGCTCATGGCCATGTCTTCCTGTTGCAGGTAGAGCAGGAACAGGAAGGAGCCGATGCGCTTGTTGCCGTCGGAAAACGGATGGTCCTTGATGACGAAATACAGCAGGTGGGCCGCTTTTTCCTCGCGGCTTTTATAGAGCGGCTCGCCGAACATGGTCTGTTCGATGCTGCCCAGGATGCCCTGTATGGCGTCGCTCCGTTCCCGGCCGAACAAGTCGGTGGCCTCGCCGCGTTCGAACAGCGCCGCTTTCAGTTCGTCGATGGCTGCACGGGCCTGAGCGTAATCCAGCACGCCGCTCGCCGGTTGGCAGGTGGCGGGCAGGCTCAAGCCGTCTTCGTCGTATTGCAGCAGCAGGCGCCAGGTCTTGGCGTAACCGACGATGAGCGCCACGACCTCGCGCCCGGCGTCTGTTACCAGCGCCTGGTTTTCCAGTGTGCGGGCCAGCAACTCGATGGCTTGGTGCGCCTCGGTCACGCCTTTTTCCGCCAGACGAGCCTGGTTGAGGGTATAGCCCTGAGTTAGATGTTCGCGCAGTACACGGGTGGCCCACTGGCGAAACTGCACGCCGCGCCTGGAATTCACGCGGTAGCCGACGGAAATGATGGCGTCCAGGTTGTAGTGCATCACCTTGCGGGTAACCTGCCGCGCGCCCTCGGTTTGAACTACCGAGAAATCCTCGGTAGTTGCCGATTCTTCCAGTTCTTCCAGGGCATAGATGTTTTTCAGGTGCAAGCCGATGTTGTCGGTGGAGGTTTCAAGCAGATCAGCCAACTGCTTCTGACTCAGCCAGACGGTCTCGCCTTCCAGGCGCACGGTCACGTTCTTTTCGTTTGCGGTGTAGATCAGCAATTCGCTCATGCTCTTCTCCCATTATTTCCAATCTGCCAGCCAGAACCGGTTGAAGCCTTCGGCCCGGCGTTGCACCTCTTCGCCGGCTTCGCCCCACAAACCGGTGTTGGCAAGCTTGCGCAGCGCCTCCGGCGTGGCGTCGAGTTCGTCCAGCCAATAAACGCTACCGGCGGGGGCGGCGCGGCAGGCGGACTTGGGTTGCCAGCGGGCCAGATCCCAGCCGGACACGATCTCGGCGCGCGCAATGGCGGCGCAAACCAGGCGACCGCTGACCTCGCCCATGTGGAAGCGGCCTGCTGCATCGGTGCCCGGCAGTTTCCAGCCTTCGGGAAATATCCCCGGCGTGGCAAGAACGAGACGACAACGTCCAGTGCCAGAAATGGCTGCGTAGTCGGGTTCGCTCGCATTCGACGAGGCGCCGTGGAGGGCCGCCGCCCGACCGTCGCCACCCAGGCGAACCATGCCGCTCACGGGCGGCACAGCACCCGCAATGCCGGCCAGAAAACCAACGCCGGGTTGCATCGCCACCGCCTGGACGGAAAACAACCGACCATCAGCGGCGCGCTGGGTCGTGACATCAAGCCCGACGCCCACACGCGGGTCTATGCTCCAAAGTTGGCTGGATTTAAGGAGGTCGCCCGGTAACGGTGTTTCGCCCTTCAGGTAGCGGCGCCAACCGCCTGCGGTGAGCCAGTAACCGGAAGCCGCTTTGCCGCGTTCGGATTCGGCGAGTACCGGCAGGGTCGGCAAGGGCGATGAGGACAGTACGCCGGAAGCGGGCGTACCGGGTTTGAGGGCGCATACCAACTTGGCCTTTCCTTCTTCTTCGCTGATAACCATATCTGCGGGCGGGGCGATGAGCGGTTCGACCCGACCATCGGCCAGTCGGCGCGCCATCTGGAAGCTCGTGACCCGGAATGCGCCAGGTTTTTCCGGTGTGCCCAGCGTGGGATGCACCACGCGCCCGGCGGCGAAATCACTCAAATCGACGCCGTCGTCGGCCAACATGCGCGAACGCAAGGCGCCCGCTGCCACCGAGGGCCACGGCGGCACCAGCGATTCGCCGTAACTGCCAGGGTCACCGAACAGCTTGTTGCCTCGCAGAAAAAGCACATCCAGCGGTTCCAGGAAGCGGTATTCGACGGCGCTCATGCTTGTTCTCCAGCGCGGGTTTCACGGGCCAGAAACTCGGCCACGGTCATGAAGTTTTGCAGCCAGCCCAACCGTTCCTTGGGTTGCGTCACGGTGAGTGCTGCCAAGCGGCGTGCCAGACCGGGAGCGTGTATCTTCGCGCCTTGGTCGGCCTGACGTGCGAGTTGATAGGCCAGCAGGCTTTCCAGCATTTCGCCATCGCCTGCCGGTTCGGGCAGGTCGGTGAGCCATTCCAGGCTGTGGTAAACCGCACGGCGGGAGACGCCGGGTTCACGCAGAAAGGCGATGAGATCGGAAAGCAGCGCCACCGGCTCGCCCCCTTGTTCTTTCCATTTGGCGGTGAGGTAGAGCGCGCCGCCGGAGCGCTTGATGACCGTGATGGAAAGTGCGTCGCGCCCACCCTCGTTCTTGGCACGCTTTTCCGCCTCGCGCAGTTCGCGCATCACCGCACTCAAAGGCGCTTGATGATGGGCGATGACCGCGCCACAACTGGCGGTGGCGCGGGTGCCCATCATCCGCATCAGCTTGCCTTTGAGCATGGCGAAGCCGTTTTGCAGGGTCAGGCCGCGCGGGTCGCGCCCACCTTCATGCGCAGGGTCGTCCCCGGAATAGGCCAGCCGCAGTCGCCGCATGCAAGATAGCAGGTCGGCCACCGGCAGCATGGCGAGCACGTCGTCGCCACCGGCATAGATCACCCGGCCCAGGTGTTCTTCCTCGACCACATGACGCACTACGCTGAGCGAGAAATCGTTGAGCGCGCCGGAAATGGCCAGATGCCGGTTGGGCGAGAGCGCCCGTTTTTGCTCGCCATAGGCCTGGATCAGCTTCTGCTTGGCCGCGTGTTTGCCAAAGCCCTCTTGCACTTGTGGGTGAAAGCTCTTGATGTACGGAATGGCGTAGTCATCGCCGCCGGAAAGCCACGCGCCCATACGGTCTCCATCCATCATGAGGAGCGAGTAATAGGTTTCGAGCTTGAAGCTTTGCTCCCCTCGCCCGCTTGCGGGAGAGGGGCCGGGGGTGAGGGAACCTTGTGCCAGGGTTTGCCGCACCAGCCGCTGTGCCTGTTCCAGCGCCGCGTCATCTTCGGCATCGCGCGCCGCTTCCAGCAAGCCGGGGATGCGCTTGGCATCGGCCAGGGCCGGGTTGCGGGCATGTTTCGTCATCAAGCGGCGTGGCAGGGCCACTGGATCGGCCTGGTTACTGGCTTGCTTGAAGCCTTCGCTGGTCAGCCCACCCCGCTCCAGCCACTGGTCGAGCTGATGGGCCAGTGCCATGGTGTGAGTGGAGACGACGAAGCGACCAACGCTCTCCTGCTCACCGCGTTCGCCCGCCGCAAGTGCCTTGCCGACTTCTTCCGCAAAGAGGGTTGGCCACAAGCGCTTGATGGCGGGCAAGGCACTGAGGTGTTCGCCCTTTTTCGCCCACGAGGGTCTTTTCGCCGCCACCTTCGCCCAAAGGGTATCGGTCTGCTGGCGATAAGACTTCTGCAATTGCGCCGGATCAGTCGTCAACCACTCAGCCTCGCCTGTGAGTGAGCAACGCCAGCCTTTCTGCTCGGACTGATCGAAAGTGCGGACGCACTTCGCCGCCGCCAGCACCCGTTCAGCCAGGTCATACACTGCCGGGTAAAGTACGCCGGGGTTGGGGGCGAAGAAAGTGGTCCCGTCCCCCCAGTCAATTTGCTTTTGCAGTGCCTGCCAGGCAGGTTGAGCCAGAAAGCCGCAAGGCTTGCCGGCTTCCACGCCAAAAAATGGGGCCATCGCAGCGGAGAGTTGGCTCACGTCGAGGTTGGTCTGTTTGGCTTTGTCGCGCGGGTGGATCAGCGAGAACGGCACCGCCGCCCAATGCACTTCCGGGAAACCTTCGAGTTGCGCCTTCATCTGTTCGTAGGGGTGGCGGGTGGATTCGACATCGAATCCCGCTTCCTTGAGCAAACTGGAAACGACATCATGCCCTTGGGTTTGCAACCAACCACGTACCGCCTGCGTGACTTTATCGGCGATATCGCGTGCCTGGCTGGCCGGCACCACGGCGACAAATCGGTTGGGCAACGCGGCGGAGAACAGCGGGTTGGCGTCGGTACCGCGCATCATCCATTCGCAATCCTTGAACAATTCGTCGGGCAAATTCATCCGATCAAGCAGCCACAAATCCACTTGCGGTACGCCGCGCAGACGCGGGAACAAGATGGCATCCGGCCCCAGGGCTTCGCACACCGGCTTCATCGCCTCCCAGGCCAGGCGCGAGAGCAGATGCGAACCGGCCCAGAGGTCGGAAGAGGTGCGCGCGCTGGCAATGAAACCCTGCACCGGCCCGATGGACAGCGCCAGCAGCGCGGCGTCGCCCTCTGGGTCTGCGGCGAACGCCCCGGCGAAGGCCGAGGTTAAATCCAGGTGATCCCAGATTGAGTGGTCTGGCACGCGGGTATCGGCGGGAAGCACACCCCAAAGCGCGCCGAGTTTGCCGTTGTCCTCCTCTTCGGACAGTTCCGGGCCGAAGCGCCAATAAGTCAGCAATGTCCTTCTCGCGTCTTCGGTGGGGTCGGCGCGGTTCAAGGCGGTCAGCAGACGCGAGAAATGATCGAAGCTCTTTTCCTTGATTTCGTGGAAATCGGTGTCGCCCAGACCGCCATGTTTACCCAGGTCGAGCTGGTCGCCGGTCAGCGGGTGGATCAGCACCGGTTTTTGCGTCCAGCGTACCTGCGCCCAGGGAGCGACTCCAAAGGTCTTCTGCTCACCTTTTTTTGTTGTGACGGTGATCTCCTGCATCGGCCACTGTGGCCGATCCGCCGCCGCCGCCCACCAGTCGGCCCGCTGGACATGCCGGTACATGGAAAGCGGAATGCCTTTCTTGAAGATGACCGTGGATAGCGCACCGGCGTTGTCCGGGTCGAGCTGGTCGGCGGTGAGGTCAGACAGGCCCAGCAGCCGGGTCAGCGCCTTCGACGTGCCGCCCTCGTGTCCTGCCGGGTCGCGCAGCAGCACCAGTGCTTTCTCCGCCGGGTCGTGAACACGGGCGGCGAGTTTGGTTTGCCAAATGAGATCGTTGTTCATTTTTTCCTCTCAGGCCGGGATGCGGTTCAATTTATGGGCGGGCGCGTCAAGAAACGAGTAGACGCGCTGCCAGACGGACTCGATCACACGGCGATCCGGGCTGAAACCGGATGGCGGCAGACAAGGCACATGAAAGATCACGCCGATCAGCTTGCCATCTGGCGTCTTGCGTACCTTGAAGCGCAGGCTGTTGGGTAAACGCGCGTTGTTGCCCCAGGCTTGCACTGTGTGGTTGGTGATGGGGTAACTCAGCCAGTGGCGTTCTTCAGTTCGTGGGGCATTTTTCCCCGTCGTAAAGATGAACTGCGTGCGCAACCCGATCTTGACATTGGCCAACTCGCGCATCAGCGCCTTCCAGTCGTCGAAGGGGTGGGTCTGCCAGATCAGCGGGCCTTGCTCGTCCTGGCCGAGGGCATGGGGCCAGTCAAGGGTGAGTGCGTCGCGCCAGGGGCGAAACGGTGTCGCGCCAGCAAACGGCGTTCCCTCACCCCGGCCCTCTCCCAGAGGGAGAGGGAGCAAAGCGAACGAGCCCCAGCCATTGCGGCTTCTGCCACCAGCCGTGGCGTAGCGATCCATGAGCCAAAGTGCGCGCTCGATGCTTGGTGCGTGGTCGTCGGGCACTGCGATGGCGAGGTTTGCCGATTCGCCGACCTGAATCGCGGCATTGGCTTTCAGAACTGTGCCCTTTCTGAACATGAGCGGACCATAGCCAAGGTAGAGGTTTGATCCAATCGATACGATTTCACCTTGGCGATTCTTGACCTCCGGATGACGCACTGTCTGGTCTGGGCCATCCCAAGTCCGCAGCTTGCCGATGTCCCACTTATCGAGCCGTATCCGCACC
>CAISDD010000175.1 GCA_903883985.1 uncultured Pseudomonadota bacterium
GCGGAACGGATCAGCGAAGCCCTGCGCCATTTGCAAATGGAATATCTGGCGGAGACTCTGGAGGATCGGCCCGGCTGCGAATCGCTGGCCGTGGCCTTCCGATCCCAGTTGGCGGGACGTTTGCCGGAATGGTGCGCTTCCCTGCTGGACATCACCGACATCCTCAAGTCCTACCTCTATCGCTTACGCCAGGTTGAGCCGGCGGCACGGCGATTGCGCGCCTTCGCCCAGTTCCTGAAACGCAACCCAGACTACGTGGCACCGGATGTGGGCGAGATGGCCGAGCCCCCCGCCTGGGCGCTGCGCGCCCGACCGCTAAAGATGAAGGCCCGGCCGGACCTCTCGGATTCCGCCATCAGCGAAGCGCTGGCTGACCTCGCTCGCTCCCTGCCCGCCGCCAGGATCGTGGTGAAGCGGGAAGCGAAACTGGGCGTGTTGGCGGAAGACGGTGCCGCACCGTCCGCCAGTGTTGCCATCACCCCCAAGCCTTACCAACGGGCTTTCGCAGGTTATCTGTCTGCTGTCGCCGCCAGCGATGCGCCAGTCTCCGCTATGGTCTGGAAATTGTCGGAGTCCGGCTTCGACGACCTGCCCGGCGATATCTGGCTTCATTGCGTGCTGTATGAGGCAGCCATGGATCGGCGCCGGCTCGAACGTTTCCATTTCGAGCGCGTCGAGGCAATGCCCGACCATCCTCTGTCCGGCAACATCGTGGTGTGGGACGTGCTGGCACGGCGGGCGGGATAGGGAACATGGATAAACGACTGGTCAAAGTGTTGCTACGTGTCGTGCAGATGACTGAGGAATGCTTTCCCGGCTCGAAAACCCTGCGGGGCTTTCTCGACGACTACCGCATTGGCTGGACCAAGGGCGCTACCTACTGCTTCGACGCAACGGCCAAGGCCCGCATCCGGGAGTTGCTGCAAGCCCAGGGCATCGCCCCGGAAACGCCGCCGGATGCCTGGGACGGACTGACACGGGCGGAAAGCCTGACTCTGGGGCGCGATGAAAAATGGGCGGGTGGGCCGGCGCGGCGGGATCGCCTGGCTATGAAGACGCTGCCCGGTCAGCATCTGCAGGTCGGTCATCAATCCCTCCTGCTGCCGCCCCGTTGTCACCTGGAAGCCGACGCCCTGGAAATCGGCGGTAGTGTGGAGCACGACACGGTCCTGCTAGTGGAAAACTGGGAGTGCTTCGACCGCATCCACGAAGTGCGCCTCGATTTCTCCGCCGCCGGCCCGAACCCTTTGGTGCTGTGGCGTGGTGGCAGCGGCGAAGCCCGCGCCGACGCCTCGCAGAACTTCCTGAAAACCCTGAACCGGCCGGTGTGGGCCTTCGTCGATTACGACCCGGCGGGCCTGGTCATCGCCGCGACCCTACCCGGCTTACAAGGCATCATCGCCCCGGAGGCCGCCGTCCTCGCCGAACTGTTGGAGAAGTACGGCCTGGAAGATCGTTACCGCACTCAACTGCCTGCTGCCGCACCCAGCCTGGACCGTGCCGACCATCCGGCAGTAGCCTTCCTGTGGCCGCTGCTAAGGCAAGGTGGCAGGGCTCTGCCGCAGGAGATATTTATCGGTTTGGATTGGGTGTCTGCAAGCAGGATGAGATCGAATCAAGATCAGAAAGATTGAAAAACCCCGCCGGCCAGAGGCCAAGCGGGGTGCGGTTACCACTCAGAACGTGTCTTCCAGCGCCGCGAAGACTGCCTTGGGAACCTCCTCAGCCTGATTGGCAACGCCATAGCGCGCGAATCCACCTGCCGTAGCCATACAACGAGCAGCATCGGGGTTGATGCCCAGGAAAACCACCCTGGTCTCGATCCCATGCTCGACGGCCGTCTTCTGGATGCTGGCAACCAGCGAAATCTCGCCAACATCCCCATCGGTCAACGCCAGGATCACCTTGCGCTTTTCAGGGCGCTTGGCGATCTCGCCGATGGTCGTGAAGCATGCCGAGCAGAAGTCCGTGCCACCTGAAGCGCAATAGTGGCCAAGGCAAGCCCGTGTACCCCTCCAAGGTGAGGAGAAGGGCTTGTATGCCGACATCGCATGAGAAAACCCCTCCACCGCGAAAGACACGCCTCGGCCGTCGAAACGGGCAAGCGCATCTCCCAGTGCTGAGACGACATCCAACGCGACCGCTTCCGTCGTGTCGTCGCTGGAGCCAA
>CAISDD010000176.1 GCA_903883985.1 uncultured Pseudomonadota bacterium
ATCGCAGTGGAGGCTCTGGCGCAGCGTCAAGCACGAGGACGTGTATCTGAAGGGCTATGCCACGATGGGCGAACTGACGCTCGGCCTGGCTGCGCTCCACAGGAGATTCCTCCGCCGATGAGGGAAAGTCAAAGGCCAAGTCAACAGCCAAGTCAAAGGCAAAACCGGGGCAGCGCCATTCCGCTGCGAGTGAAGTCGAGCACAAAACTTAAACCAGGCAGATTATTGTCTTGACTCAAGGGTCCACCATAGGCGGGTAACTCGACGGCGACGGGAACCTGACATTTACCGAGACAAAGTGACAAGGATCACCACGGTCTGGGACGGTTTTTGTCACTATTTTGATGATTATTAGGATGACAAAAACATCGTAAGTATTTGAATGCTTTGGTGGGCAGTACGGGATTCGAACCTGTGACCCCCGCCGTGTGAAGGCGATGCTCTACCACTGAGCTAACTGCCCAAAGCGGCGCGCAGTGTACGAAGAGGAGGGCGTCAGGTCAAAGGATATTTCGCAGGCGGGGCTAGTAGAATCACGGCCTTTCACACTAAATGCATCGATCATGATCCGCACCCGCTTCGCACCTTCTCCCACAGGCTACCTGCATATAGGCGGCGCCCGCACCGCGTTGTTTTCCTGGGCCTACGCCCGCAAGATGGGGGGGGCGTTCATCCTGCGTATCGAGGATACCGATCAGGAGCGTTCCACCCAGGCCTCCGTGCAGGCCATCCTCGATGGCCTGGCCTGGCTGGGGATCGATTGGGACGAGGGCCCTCTTTACCAGATGCAGCGCATGCAGCGCTACAAGACGGTGGTCGATCAGTTGCTGGAAGCAGGACAGGCCTATTACTGTTACGCCAGCAGAGATGAACTCGACTTGATGCGCGAGGCGCAGAAGGCGCGTGGCGAGAAGCCGCGCTACGACGGGCGCTGGCGCCCCGAACCGGGCAAGGTGCTGGCTGCGCCCCCTGCCGGCGCGGGGTTGGAAACCAAGCCGGTGATCCGCTTCAGGACGCCGCGGGAGGGGGGGTCACCTTCAACGACATGATCAAGGGCGCGATCACCGTGGCCAACGCGGAGCTGGACGACCTGGTGATCGTGCGTAGCGATGGCATCCCCACTTACAACTTCGGCGTGGTGGTGGACGACTGGGACATGGGCATCACCCATGTCATCCGCGGCGATGACCATGTCAACAACACGCCTCGCCAGATCAACATCCTGCAGGCACTGGGCGCGCCCATTCCCACCTATGCGCATGTGCCCATGATCCTGGGCCCGGACGGAGAGCGGCTGTCGAAGCGGCATGGCGCGGTCTCGGTGCTGCAATATCGTGATGAAGGATTTCTGCCGGAAGCCTTGCTCAACTACCTGGCGCGCCTGGGCTGGGGGCATGGTGACGAAGAGAAGTTCGACCTCACGCAGTTCATCGAATGGTTCGATGTCGGCCATGTCAGCCACTCCGCCGCGCGTTTCGACGCCGGCAAGCTGACCTGGCTGAACCAGCAGTATCTCAAGGAGGCCGACAACGCCCGTCTGGCGGAGCTGGTTCGGCCCTTCCTGGCGATGCAGTGCGTCGATTTGACGTTAGGGCCGGATCTCGCGGCCCTGGTTGGCCTGGTCAAGGAGCGGGTGAGCAGCATCGTCGAGTTGGCCGATGCCGTGCACATCTACTTCCACCAGGTCCTGGCCACAGTCGAGGAGCTCAAGGCCAGGCTCGGTCGCGATGCGCTGCCCGCCTTCGAGCAGCTACGAGTCGATCTGGTCACGGTGGCCTGGGATGCGCCCGCCATAAGTCGACTCATCAAGGATACGGCCAAGGCCTTCAATCTGAAGATGGGCCAGATTGGCATGCCGCTGCGCCTGGTCCTGTTTGGTACCGCACAGACTCCAGCCATCGACCAGACCCTGTTTCTGCTCGGACGCACGGAAACCCTGCGCCGCTTCGAGGCCGCATGGCCACACGCGCTGGCCGCCGTGGAGTAATTCGAGATCGGGCGGCTAGAATCGCCGTACGCCAGCAACCACACCGGTCGTTCGTCCATGAATCAGAAAATGAAACTCATCGCCTCACTGACCAGTCCGTTCGCACGCAAGGTACGCATCGTCGCGGCGGAGAAACACATCGAATATCAGTTGGTGGTGGATGTGCCCTGGGCCGCCGATACCCATGTCCCCGAATTCAACCCTCTGGGCAAGGTGCCGGTATGGGTGCTGGAAGATGGCAAGACCCTGTTCGACTCACGCGTCATCGTCGAGTATCTCGACAGCGTCAGTCCGGTAGGCCATCTCCTGCCGCGCGAGCCGCGTCCGCGTATCGCAGTGAAGCGCTGGGAGGCGCTGGCCGATGGCGTGGCCGACGCTGCGGCATTGGTGTTCGTCGAACGCAAGCGCCCGGCCGAGCTGCAAAGCCAGGCATGGATAGACCGTCATCTCGGCAAGGTCGGAGCCGGCCTTCAAGCGATGAGCGACGACCTCGGGGCACAGGTCTGGTGCACCGGGGAATACTTCAATCTGTCCGACATCGCTCTGGGCTGTAGCCTGGGTTACCTGGAATTTCGTTTCCCCGAGATCGACTGGCGCCGTAGTCATCCCAACCTCTCCGAAATCTATGACCGTCTGATGCAGCGCCAGGCGTTCAAGGACACCATTCCGGCCGTGTGATCTTGGGTTCCGGCGGGCCGGAGTGCTTACAGCCACAGGCCGTGTTGCGCTTCTCGCCACGGGGTGTCGTCGCCGTCGGTCACGAACAAGCTTATCGCAAAGCTCAGCAGCGCGATGAAGATGCTGGCAAAAAATGCGGTACGGAACCCGGAAATGGTGAAGCCGCTCACCATGGCGGATACCAGTTGCAGCATCATGGCGTTGATCACCAAAAGGAAGGCTCCCAGAGTGACCAGGGTAAGCGGCAGCGTCAGGAAGAGGAGCAGCGGCCTCAGGATGGCGTTGGCAAAGCCGAGCAACAGCGCGGAGACGATTAAGGAAGAGGTATCCGAAAACCGCAGGCCGCTGAATACATGGCTCGCCACCCAAAGAGTAAGGGAGGTGATCGCCCAGTGGAGCAGGAATGGCGTCAGATTGTCGAGCATGCGGGGCGTCCGTTTGTCTTCCGATGGGGGATCATAGTCGCAGCGCGAGCGTAAGGGCAGCGCGGGGAACTCGGCGATTGTCCTGGGCGTGTGGCCACGTCCCGTCTTTCGCTGCGTTAAGCTAGGGTGCAGCAATCGATTCGGGAGCGGTTCATGTTCGGTCGCACTATTTTGGCAATTTCCCTGGTCTGTCTTTGCGCAGCCCAGGCTTGTGCAGCGGGGGTCGAATCGTTTTCCCCCCAAGGCGAGATCAAGGGGGTACATCAGGTCACGGCCCGTTTCGATGTGGATATGGTGCCACTGGGCGCCCCCAATCTGGCCGACCCCTTCCAGGTGGATTGCCCCTCCAGGGGATCGGGCCGTTGGCTGGATCATCGCAACTGGGTGTATGACTTCGAACAGGATCTGCCGGCAGGCATGGCTTGCAGTTTCACCCTGATCCAGGATGCCCAGGCCTTGTCTGGGGAGAAACTGACGGCGGCGAGATTTGGATTCTCCACGGGTGGGCCGGCGATCTTGCTGACGATACCCTCAGAAGGCGCGCAGATCGGCGAGGATCAGGTATTTCTGCTGGGACTCGATGCGCCAGTGCGCGAGGCCAGCATAGGCGGACGGTTCTGGTGCGTGGCGGAGGGCGTGGCCGAGAAAATCCCGGCCCTACTGGTGAGTGGAGAGGACAAAGTCCGTGTGCTGGCGGCCAGTCGGGGCTTCTTTCAGGATTACCTCCAGGTGCTGGCGCCGCACCATAGCCAGTATCTGATCGATATGCGCGCCGGGGGCGAGACGGCGCAGCGCGCGGCAGGCAAAGCCGACACGCCGGTGTTGGTGGCCCGTTGCGGTCGGCGACTGCCGGCGAATAAGGCGGTCAGCCTGATCTGGGAGGCGGGCATCGCATCGACCAGCGGCGTCGCCAGTAGTGGCGAGCAGAAGCTGGCATTTCGCACGCGTCCCGATTTCAGCGCGCGTCTGCATTGCGAGAAGCTCAACCCGCGCCGTCCCTGTTTGCCGGTTTTGCCGATGCGCCTGGAATTTTCCGCGCCGGTGGCTTTGAAGGCGGTGGCCGGCATTGTGCTCTCCAGCAGTAAGCAGGTCTGGTGCGGCCAGATTAGTGAAGATGACCGAAAATCCGGCTATACGGAGTCCGTCACGTTTGCCGGGCCATTCCCGGAAGGGGCCGATTTCGTCCTCGGTCTGCCGGCCAGGCTGCATGACCAGGATGGCCGCGGCCTGATCAACGCCCGTAGTTTCCCCTTGAAGTTGAAGACCGATCTGGCGCCGCCCCTGGCCAAGTTCGCCAGCGAGTTCGGCATCTACGAACTCCATGCCCAGCCCGCCTTGCCACTGACCGTGCGCTATGTCGACAGTCTCAGCCTGGGCCACAGCCAGTTCAGTGCGGAGCAGTTGACCACGCAAAATCCTGTGGAGATCATCGAATGGATGCGGCGCATCCGGGCGATGGCCGAGGACGTTCGCGGCGAGCGCGATGAGGACAAGGGCTACGCGCCGATCACGCATTTTGGCGCCGAGGAGTCGATCTTCGAGGCGCGCCACAAGATCACGACCTATGTCTTGCCCAAGCCCTTGCCAGACCAGGAGACCGAGGTCATGGCCATCCCCCTGATAGGCGCCGGTTTCCACATCGTCGAGGTGGCCAGTCCGCGCCTGGGCGCGGCTCTGATGGACAAGGCCAAGCCCTACCATGTGCGTGCTACCGCCCTGGTCACCAACCTGGCGGTGCATTTCAAGCAGGGTGCCGAGTCTTCCCTGGTCTGGGTCACCAGCCTGGACAGCGGCCAGCCTGTAGCCGAGGCAGAGGTGGCGGTACGGGATTGCAAGAACCGGATCTATGCCAGGGGGCGCACCGACGCCGAAGGCCTCTTGCGCATCAAGGAGGCCTTGCCCCTGGAGGAGAGCCTGCCCGCTTGTCTGGAAAAATATGACCGGCAGTTCTTCGTCACCGCCAGCCAGGCGGGCGATTTCAGTTTTCTCCTGTCGCATTGGGGCGAGGGGATCTCGCCCTGGCGCTTCAACCTGTATCAGTCGGCCTGGCAAGGGCCCGTCGTCGCCCACGCGGTGCTCGATCGCAGCCTGTTTCGGCCCGGCGAGGAGGTGGCGATGAAGCTGATCGCGCGGCGCAAGCAGCAGCAGGGTTTCGGCTATGTCGATGCCTCACGCTTGGGCGATGAAGTCATCTTGCGCCACCAGGGCAGCGGGGAAGAGGTCAAGGTGGCGGTGAAGTGGGATGGGCAGGGCATCGCCGAAGTGAAGTACGGCTTGCCCAAGGAAGCCAGGCAGGGCCGCTACGAGGTACTGATTACGAACCCTCTTCGTGGTCGTGCGCGGGAATCCCTCCATGTCGGTGAATTTCGCGTCGCCAGCTATCGCGTGCCGACCGTACGCGCCCGCCTCGTCGGCCCGAGTGTGGCGGTCAATCCCGGCGAGATCCGGCTCGACATGCAGGCCGAATACCTGGCAGGTGGTGCGGCCAGCCAGATGCCGGTGACACTGCGCGGCCAATTACAGCCTTATGCGCCCGACTTTCCCGACTACGAGGACGCCAGCTTCTCCAATGGCCGCGTCAAGGTGGGGCGTCAGGACGAACATGCCGAATGGGTGACAGATTACGAAACCGAGGAGGACGGGCCCGCACCCGCCACTACGGCCGGGGTCCGGGCGCTCAAGACGCTGAAGCTGAAGCTCGACGCCAGTGGCAGTGCCCGCGCCGGCTGGCAGGATCTGCCGCGATCCGACACGCCGCAGGAACTGCGCGCCGAAGCCGAATATCGTGACGCCAACGGCGAGACGCGCAGCGCCGCCGTGCGCGTGCCGATCTACCCCTCGAAGCTGCTAGTGGGCGTACAACCCGATTCCTGGGTGCAAGCCCGCGCGCTGCAACGCTTCCGCATCATCGCCCTGGATACGGCGGGTCATCCCCAGGTCGGCGTGGCGGTGCAAGGCCGCTTGTACCGGCGCAACTGGTATTCCTACCGCAAGCGGGTGATCGGTGGTTTTTACACCTACGAGCATGGCGCCGAAATCCAGGCCCTGGCAGAGACTTGCGCGGGCCGCACCGATGCGCACGGCTTGTTCTTCTGCGAGACCCACGCCACGGTGGGCGGCAGTTTGATCTTCGAGGCCAGTGCGCACGACGAACAGAACAATCCCAGTTACGCCCAGCGTGATTTCTGGGTGCCGGAGGGCGATGGTTGGGTCGATGCTTCCGACAACGACCGCATGGATCTGATTCCGGAGCGTCGTCATTACGAGGTCGGCGAGCGGGCCCGTTTCCGTCTGCGCATGCCTTTTCCCGCAGCTCGCGTGTTAGTCAGCGTGGAGCGCGAGGGGGTGCTCGATGCCTGGGTCACCGAGGTCAGGCGCGAGAACCCCGTGATCGAGGTGCCGATCAAACCAGAGTACGGCCCCAATATCTTCATCAGCGCGCTGGCTGTGCGCGGCCGCGCGGGCGACGTGCAGCCGACCGCCATGGTCGATCTGGGCAAGCCGGCTTTTCGCATGGGCATGGCCGAGATCCAGGTGGGCTGGTCGGGCTATGCGCTCAAGGTCAAACTGGAGACGGATAAGCCCAGTTACCACACCCGCGAGAAAGTGAGGGTGAAGGTGCAGGTGCGCCGACCGGATGGCAGCTCACCTGGCAAGAATGCCGAAATCGCGCTGGTGGCGGTGGACGAAGGCCTGCTCGAACTCGCCCCCAATCCGAGTTGGAAACTGCTCGACGCGATGATGCAGCGGCGCGGCATCGCCGTGACTACCAGCACCGCTCAGATGCAGGTGGTGGGCAAACGCCACTTTGGCCGCAAGGCGGTGGCGGCCGGCGGCGGAGGTGGCGCCAGCGGCCAGGTGCGGGAGTTGTTCGATACGCGCATCTTCTGGCGGGCGCGGATCAAACTCGACGAGCAGGGGGAAGCCCAGGTCGAGGTGCCGCTCAATGACAGCCTCACCCGTTTTCGTATCGTTGCCGTGGCCAATGCCAACGTCGGTCGTTTCGGTAGCGGGCAGACCGATGTCGCGGTTACCCAGGACTTGCAAATCCTCTCCGGCGCGGCCCCCATGGTGCGCGAAGGCGACCGCCTCAAGGTCTATTTCACGCTGCGCAACGGCAGTGACCGGGCGATGGACGTGGAGCTGGCCGCTCGCCTCAACGGCCAGGCCTACGCGATCCCATCACAGGGCGGCCAGGTGGCAGAGGGGCTGCAATCCGCGCGCGGCCTGCAACCGGGCCAGGGCCGCGAACTCGCGTTGCCGCTGGAGGTGCCGTTCGGTGTCGATCTTCTCGACTGGGAACTCGTCGCCAGCGAGCGCGGAGGTGCTGCGACCGACCACCTGCATATCCGTCAGCAGGTACTGGCCGCCGTGCCGGTGCGCACCTTCCAGGCAAGCATGACGCAATTGACCGAGCCGCTCGAAGTGCCAGTGCAGCGCCCGGCGTATGCCGCTCCCGGGCGCGGCGGCATCGGGCTGAAGTTCCAGGCCAGCCTGGCCGGCGATCTGGCGGGCGTGCGTGAGTTCATGGACTACTATCCGTGGACTTGCCTGGAGCAGCAGGTCTCCAAGGCCGTCGCACGCACGGATGCCGCAGGCTGGCGGGCCATTGCCGCCAGCCTGCCGGCCTATCTGGATGCCGATGGCCTGGCCAAATTCTGGCCCGATCTGCGCGAAGGCAGCGACAGCCTCACCGCCTATTTGCTGGCGGTCAGCGCAGAAGCCGGGCTTGAGATTCCAACGGCCAGTCGCGCGCGCATGAGCGAGGGTCTGAAGGGTTTCATTGAAGGCCGCGTGCTGCGCGATTCCGCCCTCAAGACCGCCGATCTGGCGGTACGCAAGCTGGCCGCCATGGATGCGCTCTCGCGTTACGCCGACATGGAAATTCAGCCCGGCTGGCTGGAGAGTTTCGCTTTGACCCCCAATCTTTGGCCCACCTCTGCCGTCATCGACTGGATCGACGTGCTGGTGCGCAGCCCGAAGTTGCCGGAACGCGACCAGCGCTTGCAGGTAGCCCGCAGCATCGTCCGCGCCCGGCTCAATTTTTCCGGTACGACGATGGGTTTCGTTAGCGAGCGCCGCGACGACTGGTGGTGGCTGATGGTGAACGGCGACAGCAACGCCAACCGCATGATCCTGGCGGCACTCGACGACGCGGACTGGTCGGCGGCCGACCTGGGGCGGCTCATGCGTGGTTCGCTGGCGCGCCAGCAACATGGTTCCTGGAATACCACTGTGGCCAACGCCTGGGGCGTGTTGGCAGCCAGGCGTTACTCGGAAAAGCTGGAAAGCGTCGCCGTCAGTGGCGTCAGCCTGGCCCGCCTGGGCGAACGCAGCCTCCAGCAGGACTGGAGTCAGTCGAATGGCGGCACCGGCCTGTTGCCCTGGCCGGACGGGCCGCAGAGGCTCAGGCTCAGCCATCAGGGCCCTGGCCGGCCGTGGGTAACCCTGGCGAGCCAGGCCGCCATTGCGCTGGCGGCGCCGCAGAACGCAGGTTACCGCATCCTGCGCGTGGTGACGCCCGTCGAGCAGCGCGAGCCCGGCGTGTGGCACCGCGGCGACGTGCTGCGCGTGACGTTGACCGTGGACGCCCAGGCCGACATGGGCTGGGTGGCCCTGCTCGATCCCGTTCCTGCGGGTGCCACCATACTGGGCACGGGTCTGGGCGGCGATTCCACCTTGCTGACTCAAGACGAGAAGCGCCAGGGCTGGGTGTATCCGGCTTACGAGGAGCGCAGCAACGACAGCTTCCGCGCCTATTACCGCTTCGTGCCCCAAGGCCAGTTCACGGTCGAATACACCTTGCGCCTCAACAACGAAGGCCGTTTCCATCTACCCCCCGCGCGGGTCGAAGCCATGTACGCGCCGGAATTTTTTGGCGAAACACCGTTGGCGGCGATGGAAGTGCAGCCTTGATCCTACATTCCGCTGTTGACCGTGTCGTAGGAGCGGGCTTGCCCGCGATAGCCACCGATCAACCGAGGAATCAAGGTTGATGGCTGGTCGAGCATGCCTATCCCTCTTCATGATCCTGCTGCTGGCGCCGCAGGTGCAAGCATCTCAGCCCAGCTTCACCCAGGTGCGCGCCGCTCATATTTCTTCCGAGGCCTGGGTGCTCGACCGGCATGGCCGCCTGTTGCAAAGCGTGCGCGTGGACAAGGCGCATCGGCGCCTGCCCTGGGTGAGCCTGGACGATCTTTCACCGGCCATGATCGCAGCACTCATCGCCTCCGAAGACCGGCGTTTCATGAGCCATGCCGGGGTCGACTGGAAGGCGATAGTCGGCGCCATCTGGACGAATCTGGTCGAACACCGACAGCGCGGCGCTTCGACCTTGACCATGCAGTTGGTCGGCCTGATCGACACCAGCCTGCGACGCGACGCCGATGGTCGCAGTCTGAATCAGAAATGGCGCCAGATCGGCGCGGCGCGCGAGCTGGAACAACGCTGGAGCAAGGAACAAATCCTGGAAGCCTACCTCAACCTGGCGAATTTTCGCGGTGAACTGGCCGGGATAGCCGCCGCTGCGCGCGGTCTGTTCGGCAAACATCCGTCCGGGCTCGACCGGGCCGAGGCCAGTGTGCTCGCCGCCTTGCTGCGCGGCCCCAATGCAAAGCCGCAGTTGGTCGCCAAACGGGCCTGTGGCGTCGCGCACCGGATTGGCAGGGAGGATTGCCAGTTCGTATACCGTCTCGCCTTGTCGGCCCTGAGCCGGACGCCGCACCTGGAGATGGCAAGGCAATACGCGCCACATCTGTCCAGGCGCCTGAACCTGGCGCCCGGGCAAAGCCTGCGCACCAGCCTGGATGCCGACTTGCAAGCCTTCGTGCTCGAAACGCTCACGCGCCAACTGATCGAATTGCGCGAGCGCCAGGTCGAGGACGGTGCGGTGCTGGTGTTGGACAACGCCAGCGGCGAAGTGCTGGCCTGGGTGGGTTCCAGCGACGCCACCTCTGCGGCGGCCGAAGTGGATGGCGTCACCGCGCAGCGCTTGCCTGGTTCCACCCTGAAGCCGTTCCTCTATGGCCTGGCCATCGAGCGTGGCCTGCTCACCGCCGCTTCACCCCTGGAAGACAGTCCGCTGACGCTGGATACGCCGGTTGGGCTCTACGTGCCGCA
Organism: uncultured Pseudomonadota bacterium; assembly: GCA_903883985.1. Taxonomy (GTDB): domain Bacteria; phylum Pseudomonadota; class Gammaproteobacteria; order Burkholderiales; family Thiobacillaceae; genus PFJX01. The sequence goes on from CAISDD010000176.1 coordinate 10,210, forward strand.
GAACTACGAACGCGACTTCAAAGGCTGGGTCAGCGTGCGCACCGCTCTGGGCGCATCGCTCAACGTGCCGGCGGTGCGCACTTTGATGCTGCTGGGCGTGGAACGCTTTCATGCCGGGCTCAAGCGCATGGGATTGAATAGCCTCGGCCACGACAGCGATTTCTACGGCTATTCACTGGCATTGGGCGGCGGCGAAGTCACCCTGCTGGAACTCGCCAACGCCTATCGCAGTCTCGCCAATGGTGGCGTCCTGAGCCCGGTCGTGCTGACCCCGTCCGGTAGGGGCCACGGTGGCGGGCGTGTGTTGTCGCGCGCCAGCACCTATATCGTTGGCGATATCCTGGCCGACAAGTCCGCTCGCGGCCCCACCTTCGGCCTGTCGAGCCCGCTGGAAACCTCAGGCTGGGCCGCAGTCAAAACCGGCACTAGCAAGGACATGCGCGACAACTGGTGCCTGGGCTATACGGATCGCTACACGGTCGGCGTCTGGGTGGGCAACGCCTCCGGCACGCCGATGCGCGATGTCTCCGGGGTGAGTGGCGCCGCACCAATTTGGCAAGCGGTGATGGACCGGCTGCAAAGCGGCCGCCCCGGCAAAGCGCCGAAGTCGCCGCCAGGCGTGGAGGGCCGGCTGGTGCGGTTCGAGCCGGCCATCGAACCGGATCGGCGTGAACTGTTCCTGGCCGGCACAGCGCAGGATCGCGTCGTCATGCCGCGAAGAGAAACGCTGCCTGCGCGTATCGAAGGCCCCGGCAACGGCGCCATCCTGGCGCGCGACCCTGACATCCCGGGCGAACGCCAAAAAGCCCATTTCAGCATCGCTGGTGACGGTCATGGGCTGACCTGGCAGGTCGATGGAAAACCAGCGGACCCCTCCTGGCTGGATAGCGACGGCAGCCTGCTCTGGCCGCTCGCTCCCGGAGCGCATCGCATCAGCTTGCAAACGGTGGACGGAAAAAGTGTCGCCGCGATGTTCGTGACGGTGAAGTAGCGCCTAGCGGCGAGGACACCACTCCCACCGAGCGGTAGGCGGTTATAATGTCCGGCTGTTTTTGCCTGTTGGACTGCGCATGGAAGCCGAACGCCTCAATCTGATCGAAACCCATCTTGCCGACCTGGCGCGTCGCGCCGAAGAGTCTCGGGGGTATCTTTGACTACGCTGGCAAGCATGACCGCCTAGACGAAGTCGCCGGCCTCCTGGAAGACCCGAAAATCTGGGACGACGCCAAGCGCGCGCAGGAACTGGGCCGGGAACGCCGGGAATTGGAGAATGTGGTCTTCAATCTGGACAAGATCGGCCATGGCCTGGGCGAATCTCTGGAGTTATTCGAACTCGCTCGCGAAGAAGGGGATGACGACACGCTGGAAGCGGTGGAAGCCGAGGTCGCGGGACTGGAAAAGTTGGTCGCCGACCTGGAATTTCGTCGCATGTTCTCCGGCGAATTGGACGCAGCCAACTGCTTCCTGGATATCCAGGCTGGCTCTGGCGGCACCGAGGCGCAGGATTGGGCCGGGATGCTGGAGCGCATGTACATCCGCTATGGCGAGCGCCGTGGCTTCAAGGTGGAAGTGCTGGAAGAGTCCGAAGGCGAGGTCGCCGGTTTGAAGTCGGCGACCATCAAGTTCAGCGGCGACTATGCCTATGGCTATCTGCGCACAGAAACCGGGGTACACCGCCTGGTGCGCAAGTCGCCCTTCGATTCCAACGCGCGCCGTCATACTTCCTTCTCCAGCGTGTTCGTCTCTCCGGAAGTGGACGACTCTATCGAGATCGAGATCAACCCGGCCGATCTGCGCGTCGATACCTACCGTGCCAGTGGCGCCGGTGGCCAGCACATCAACAAGACCGACTCGGCGGTGCGCATCACCCACTTACCCACGAACATCGTGGTGCAGTGCCAGAACGATCGCTCGCAGCACAAGAACCGCGCCGAGGCCATGGCCATGCTGAAATCGCGCCTCTACGAATTCGAGTTGCGCAAACGCCAGGCCGAGCAGCAGAAGCTGGAAGACTCCAAGACCGACATCGGCTGGGGTCACCAGATACGCTCCTATGTGCTGGACCAGTCGCGCATCAAGGATCTGCGCACCAACTACGAAGTCGGCAACACCCAGGGTGTGCTCGACGGCGACCTGGATCCCTTCATCGAGGCCAGCCTGAAACAGGGGGTTTAACGCCAGGGTAAATTTGTTAATAACGTAAGTACTTGATTTTTCGTCATTCCCGCAGGGGTAAGCGGGAATCCAGTGTGTTCCTCAAATTGGAGGTTGAGCCTGATCTGATTGAGGAATCTGGTTTCCCGCCTACGAGGGAATGACGAGAACAAAATTCCCTGGGTTTAACGCCGATTCGCGTAACTTCCCAATAAGTCACGGCATAGTGCGGTCAGCG
>CAISDD010000177.1 GCA_903883985.1 uncultured Pseudomonadota bacterium
AGGGCAGGGTGAAGAACCACCGGCGAGTCCCTGTAGCGCTGGCATCCTTGCCGGCGTCTTTGAAAACAGCCGGCTGGAAGCCGGCGCTACAGAGCCACGATTATTTCTTTTTGAATCAATTGGTTGAAGTGTATTTCTTGAGAGGATGCATGGTCAGTCGGCGGTGCGGCTTCACTCCTCACGCCCGGCATGATCGCCCTTGATGCCGCAATCCAGGGTGCGGTGCTTGAGGGCAGGCAAGCTCTTGCGCAAACTGGCCTGATAGATGGGATTGATGCCGGCGATGACGACGCCGGAGCCACGCGGCAGGCGGTCCAGGATATTGCCCCAGGGGTCGACGATCATGCTGTCGCCGTGAGTTTCCCGTCCGCAGAGGTGGTAACCACCTTGAGCCGGGGCAATCACGTAAGCGAGGTTCTCGATGGCTCGGGCGCGTATCAGCGTCTCGAAATGTGCACGCCCGGTGGTGGCGGTAAAGGCCGCCGGCACCACGATCAGATCGATCTCGCCCATCGCCCGATACAACTCGGGGAAGCGCAAGTCGTAGCAGATCGACAGGCCGAGGCGGCCGAATGGTGTTTCCACCACCACGACCTGGCCACCGGGCTCGGTGGTGCTCTCTTCGCTGTAATGTTCTTCCCCCTGATCGAAGCCAAACAGGTGAATCTTGTCATAGCGCGCGGCCTGTCGACCCTTGTCGTCGTAGACCAAACAGGTGTTGCGCACCTTGTCCGGATCGCCGCAGGACATGGGGATCGAGCCACCTACCAGCCAGATACCATGCTTTCTCGCCTGGGCGGACAGGAATTTCTGCATCGGCCCTTTGCCCTCCTGCTCGCGCACCTTGATCTTGTCGGTGTCCTTCAGGCCCATGAGGGAAAAGTTTTCCGGCAGGGCCACCAGCTTGGCACCGGCTGCCACGGCCATGCAGATAAGCCGCTCGGCTTCCGCCAGATTGGCGGCCACGTTGGGCCCGGAAGCCATCTGGATGGCCGCCACACGGACGATGCCAGCCGCATCCTTGGCGGGGCTGAGTGTGGCGCGGGACTTCGTCTTGGCGAAGCTGGAGGGTTTGGCTCGGGTCACGAAAACGTCCTTGCTGCGGAGGATAGGGGCGTGGCTGAGGGTACACAAGGATTTCCCTGTGCTGCAATAGCCAAGTTCAAACGTCCACCGGATCGACGTCCAGAGTCCATTTCGCGCCGCGCGCCGGAAGCTGTGACAGCGCTTCCAGCCAAGGCCCGAGAAATGCCTGCAGGTGGCGGCGATTGCCGGATTGCAGGAGCAATTGCAGGCGATGGCGGTTGGCGACCCGCGGCATCAGGGCCGGTACCGGATCGAATATCTCCACGCTCTGCCCGCCAGGCGTATGCGCTTGTGCCATGGCCTGGCCGATTTCCCGAGCGGCCATCAGGTAAGCCAGCGCGGCTTCTTCCGTGTTCGCCTCGGCGCGCAGCACCGCCTGCGCTACGTAGGGCGGAAAGTCGGCGGCGCGGCGCTCGCTCAGTGCCGCCGAGGCAAACCCCGGGTAATCGTGGCGCACGACCGACTGATACAGCGGGTGGCCGGGGTAGCGGGTCTGGATCAGCACCAGGCCGGGGTGCTCGGCGCGACCGGCACGCCCGGCCACCTGCATGAGTTGGGCGAACAGCCGTTCGCTGGCGCGAAAATCCGGTGACACCAGCGCCTGATCGGCGCCGATCACACCCACCAGGGTGAGATGGGGAAAGTCGTGGCCCTTGGCTACGATCTGCGTGCCCACCAGGATGTCCACCTCGCGCGCCGCCACCCGCTCACGCATCGCCGCGAAGGCCCCACGGCGGGCGGCGCTGTCGCGGTCGATGCGCAGGATGCGGGCATCGGGAAAGCGTTCCGCCAGGGTTTCTTCCAGCCGCTGCGTACCCTGGCCGGCTGGACGCAGGTCGACGCTGCCGCACACCGGGCAGGCTTCAGGCGGCCGGGTATTGAGACCGCAGTGATGGCAGACCAGACGATAGCCATGGCCCTCGCGATGCAGCACCAGGTGCGCGGAGCAGCGCGTGCAGGGAAAGACGTGGCCACAGCCGTTGCACGAGAGCGTAGGTGCATAACCTCGGCGGTTGATGAAGACCAGACTTTGTTCGCCGCGTTGCAAGGTGGCGTCCAGGGCGGCGGTCAGGGCACGGCTAAGTCCGTGCTGTGGACGGTCTGTGCGACTATCGACCAGGCGCACTTGCGGCAGACTGGCCTGGGCATGTGCTCGCGCCCCCAGAGTGAGCAGGCGGTAACGCCCGGCGCGCGCGTTGTTCCAAGTCTCCAGGGCCGGGGTGGCGGAGCCCAGCAACACCGGCACCTGGGCCTGGCGCGCCCGCCAGACCGCGATGTCGCGCGCGGAGTAGCGCATGCCTTCCATCTGCTTGTAGGAGGTGTCGTGTTCTTCGTCGACCACGATCAGCCCCAAGCGCGGCATCGGCGTGAACACCGCCAGGCGCGTGCCCAGGATGATGTCGGCCTCGCCATGCAGCGCCGCCAGCCAGCCAGCGCGTCGTTCTCCGCTGCTCAAGCCGCTGTGCAGGCCGATCAGTCGGTAGCCGGGAAAACGCCGCGCGAAGCGCTCGCCAAGCTGCGGCGTGAGATGAATTTCCGGCACCAGAATCAAGGCCTGGCGGCCGCGTGCCAGGGTGTCTGCGACCAGGCGCAGGTAAACCTCGGTCTTGCCGCTCCCGGTGACGCCATGCAGCAGCCAGGGCGAGAACCCGGCTCCGGCGGCTCGGATGTGGCCCAGGACCGCCTCCTGCTCCGCGGTGGGCTCGGGCGCCATGCTCGCCGCTTGCGGCGTGTCAGCGACCACGGCTCCGGCATCCAGCCAGCCGCGGCGGCTCCAGTCACGCAGCAGCGCCTTTTCCCGGTCGCTAAGGTCGGCGCGGAGCAACGCCGCATCCGCCGCCAGAAAGCGGCGTGCCAGGGCAAGCTGCGCGGGCTTGCGAGCGTCGATCCGGGCAAGCTCGCTGCGTCCGGCGTCATTCAGCGTGTAGGCTGCGGGAGCGGCGGCCTGTAAGCTCGGTCGGCCGCCACGGCGCAGCGCGGGTGGCAACAGGCTGGCCAGGACCGCGCCCAGGGAGTGGTGGTAATAACCGGAGGCGAAGCGGGCCAGAGCCAGTAATTCGCCGGGTAGCGGCGGCGTGTCGCGGTCGATGAGCTTGAGCGCCTTCAAGGCGGCGGGTGCCACCTCCGTGTGCTCCGCCAGCTCGACCAACACGCCCACCAGGGTGCGCGGCCCGAAGGACACCTCGACGCGGCGACCGATGTCGTCCACGCACGCATCCAGCGCCTGGTAATCAAAGAGGCGATCGACCGGCGTGTCGAGAGCGACTCGGGCGATGGCGCTCATGTCAATTCAATTAAATGCATGCTGCGGTGCCACACTCTGGTCGGTCAATTAACACGCGAAGTTAAAGTGATTTGTAAGGGATAAAGGCGAAGCCGTCGGCTATCAAGGAGGTTTATAAATTGCCCACAGAAGCTGTGGATAACCATGTGGACAAGCTGTCTCGATTGGCTAAAAAGGCTTGTGAAACGGTAGCTTACCTCATCGGTTCATTTTATATGCACAAGATAAAACAATAAATATCAATGACTTACAAGCGTGCAGCGCAACCCCGAGTAAGCCTGTTCCGCGCGAAGTCAAGCACAATAATTGTGCATAAGTTATTGCATATTTTTCTCGTCCGCATTTTCTGGCTGAGCTTTCGGGCGCGGCGCCCCCTGCGTTTCCGCAGCCCATTCCAGCAGCGCGTCCTGCGCACGCGACCCGGCTTCTGCCCGCTCGTGGTTGATGAGAAACACGACGACACGGCGACCTCCGTTCGCCGTGAGCACATAACCGGCCAGGTTGCGCGCGCCCTTGAGGCTGCCGCTCTTGAGCCAGGCACGGCCCGTGGTCGCCGTATCCCTGAGCCGGTGCCGCTGCGTGCCTTCTTGCCCTACGGCAGGCAAAGAGGCGGCAAAATCGAACCAGAGCGGTTGCCGTGTGGCCCAGCGTAACAACCTGGACAAGGCGTGCGCGGTGATACGCTCGCTGCGGGACAGGCCGGCTCCGTTTTCCAGCTCCAGCGGCTCGCACAGGAGGTCGCGCTCCACCAGCCAGGAGCGCACGGCACGCACCCCTTTGTCCCAGGTAGCGGGCGCGCCGAAACGCGCGGCACCCAGGTTAAGGAACAGCATCCTGGCCATGACGTTATTGCTGAACTTGTTGGTGTCGCGCACCAGTAGCGCAACCGGCTGCGACTCAAAGGCCAGCAGCGGTCTTGCCGTCACGGGTGTAGTCCCGCTCACCACGTTGCCCACAAGCTTGCCGCCCTGTTCCCCCCAGAGCTGGCGGAACCAGGCCGCAGTCGTGGCGGCAGGTGCGAGCAAGTTGAGCGCGATGGCCCGGTCGCCGCAGGACTCGGCATAGCCTCCATCCAGGATGAGTTTGCCGGCTTCCAGGCGCATCTGCTCGCGCACGTCCATGCACGGACCGTCACGAGGACTCAGTCCGTTGACGAGCAAGGGGGCGTCGAGCGGCGGGTCGATTGCCGCATGGACCGCCCCAGCGTCTCGTCCCAGGCGCAAGGTCACGCTGTTGAAGTTGACCAGCAGGGCGGCGGGCTGGGCGTTATAGGGGCGCAGCGGCGCCGCGTCGAAGGCTGCGGGGTCGGCTGGATCGATCTGGTAGTCGCCGTCGTCGAGCACGACCTCGCCGTGGATCTCGCGCACGCCGCGGGCGCGGATTTCCCGCAGCAGCAGCCAGAAGCGTTCCAGGGTCAGAGCCGGATCGCCGCCGCCCCGGAGGATCAACCGGCCATCGAGGATGCCATCCCTGAGCGCACCATCGAGCAGGACGTGGGTCGTGAAGGTATGGGCCGGACCGAAATAATCGAGCACGGCCAGGGTGGTGACCAGCTTCATCAGCGAAGCGGGATTCAGGGAACGCTCACTCCCGTGCTGCAAGAGCGGCCGGGCGGCATCGAGGTCATCCACCTCGATGGCGACGCTACTCTCGGGTATGCCCGCCTGTCGCAGGGCCTGAGCGACCGTTTGCGGCAACTCGGCGTGGGCCGAAAAGGTAAGCAGGCCGCAGAGTAGCTTGGGTAAAGCGAAGCGTGCCCAAGCTACGACAGTAAAGCAGGCGGGACGCCCGCGCTCCTCAACGCCCGGCAAGGTCGGCTACGTACCAGTCCATGGCCTCCAGCAGTCCGTCCTTGATGCGGTGGCTGGGTGCGTAGCCGAGCAGGGTCTTCGCCTTGGTGATGTCGGCCAGGGAATGGCGCACGTCGCCGGCGCGGAAGTCACGGTAGCTGGGTTTGTAGTCTTTCAGATGGGGAAAACGCGGCTCCAGCGTGGAGCGTATGGCTTCGAACAAGTCGTTCAAGGTGGTGCGGTCGCCCACCGCGACGTTGTAGACCTGGTTGGCGGCATCGGGATGTTGGGCGGTGGCCGCCAGCAGGTTGGCCTGTACCGTATTTGCGATATAGCAGAAGTCGCGACTGGTCTCGCCGTCGCCGTTGATGAAGACTGGTTGATTTTCGATCATCGCCGCCGTCCACTTCGGCACCACGGCCGCATAAGCGCCTTCCGGGTCCTGGTGGGCGCCGAAGATGTTGAAGTAACGCAGGCCGATGGTCTTGAAGCCATAGGCGCGGGAAAACACCTCGGCGTACTGCTCGTTCACCAGCTTGGTCACGGCATAGGGCGAGAGCGGCTTGCCGATCACGTCCTCCAGCTTGGGCAGGCCGGGATGGTCGCCATAGGTGGAGCTAGACGCCGCATAGACGAAGCGCGTCACCTTGGCGTCGCGCGCCGCCACCAGCATGTTGAGGAAGCCGTCGATGTTGGCGCCGTTGGTGGTGATGGGGTCTTCCAGTGAGCGCGGCACCGAGCCCAGCGCGGCCTGGTGCAGGACGTAGTCGACGCCGGCGCAGGCGACGCGGCAGTCGTCCAGCACGCGGATATCGCCTTCGATGAAGCGGAAGCGTGCCCATTGTTCCGGCGTCACGGCGTCCTGGATTTGCTTGAGGTTGTGGCGGTGCCCGGTGGCGAAGTTGTCCAGGCCCACCACGTTCTGCCCCAGCTTGAGCAGGGTTTCAAGAAGATTGCTGCCGATGAAACCGGCGACTCCGCTGACGAGCCAGGTCTTGGGGGATGCAAGAAGGAGGGAGCGGAGTTGTGCGTAGGCGGTCATAGCGGTTCCTGATTCAAAATGCAGACGGCGAAATCCCGGAAATCGTCGAGATGCCGACGGCAGATGTTGTGCACGATATGCCAGTCGATGGCGTTGTAGTTGTGGACCGCGATGTTGCGAAATCCGACCGCTTTTTTCATGCGGCGGGCCAGCATGGCATCGACGATCCCTGCGTTGGCAAGGGCATCGAACGCCTGCCCCATGGTATCCGGCGCCGGAATTTCCCGGCTGGCGATCAGGTGTGCGGCCACATCGACACAGATCTGCACTGCACGCGTGAGATTCAGCGAGAGGATGTCCTGAGCATCGACATCACACTCCAGGTCTTCCACATCGGCAGGGCACTTGGCCGTGATTCTGGCAAGGCAGAGACGCAGGGATTCCAGCTTTTGCTCGATTACCGTCCTATCCATGCACGCCTCCGCTCGGCGAGTATCCGGCTGCGATAGGGCACGAAATCCGCATTGTCGAGGAGATGACGATTCAGTAATTGCGCATAACGCTCATCGCTGCCGCGCAGGCGCCGGCCATGTCTGAGGATTTGTCCGAGCAGGGGCTCGCCGACGTGGGCAAGATCGACCAGATCGACGGGCCGGCCGAGTTGCTCCGCCAGGTCTGCAATCAAAGCCATCCGCTCGGCGCTGCCGAGTGGGGCGGCGGCGGCGACGGCCAGATCGAGGTCGCTATCGGGCCGGGCCGTGCTGTTGGCCAATGAACCGTACAGGACGGCCAAGTCGATTTCCGGGTGGCGAGCCAGCACCGCGGCAATCAGCCCCTCCGTCGACATCGTTTTACAGTCGCCAGAGTTTGAAGCCGGCGGCCCGGATGGCTGTTGGGTCGTAGGCCGACTTCACGTCGGTGAAGACGCCGCCTGGTTTCAGCCTGGCGGTCAGTTCAGCCAGGCTCATGGCGAGGTATTCCTTGTGCGAGACGGCGGCAACCAGGGCATCGGCCGCCTCCGGCAATTGTTCCCAGGGGGTGAGGTGGATGCCGTATTCGTGCTCGGCTTCGGGCGATTCGGCGAGGGGGTCATGCACCGCTACATCGCAACCGAAGGAGTGCAGTTCCTTGACCAGATCGGCGACCTTGGAGTTGCGCAAATCCGGACAGTTCTCCTTGAAGGTGAGCCCGAGGACGATGACCTTGGCGCCCTTCACGGTGACGCCGTTGTGGATCATGCCCTTCACCGTCTGCTGCGCCACGTAGGCGGCCATGCCGTCGTTGATGCGGCGCCCGGCCAGGATGACCTGCGGGTGGTAGCCCAGCATCTCGGCCTTGTGGGTGAGATAGTAGGGGTCGACGCCGATGCAATGGCCGCCAACCAGGCCGGGACGGAAGGGCAGGAAGTTCCACTTGGTGCCGGCGGCCTGAAGCACTTCCAGGGTGTCGATGCCCAGGCGGTCGAAGATCAACGCGAGTTCGTTCATCAAGGCGATGTTGAGGTCGCGCTGCGTGTTCTCGATCACCTTGGCCGCTTCCGCGACCTTGATGGAACTGGCGCGATGCACACCGGCCGTGATCACCGAGGCATAGAGCTCGGCGACCGCCTCCGAGGTGGGGCCGTCGTCACCCGAGACGACTTTCACGATGCGGGTGATGGTGCGTTCCTTGTCGCCCGGATTGACCCGCTCGGGCGAGTAGCCGATGTGGAAGTCTTGCAGCCACTTCATGCCGGAGTGCTGCTCCAGCAGCGGGATGCAGACTTCTTCGGTCGCTCCGGGATAGACCGTGGATTCATAGATCACGGTCGCGCCCTTCTTCATGTATTTACCCACCGTGGTGGACGAGCCGACCAGGGGCGAGAAATCGGGGATGTGAGCGTCATCGACCGGAGTGGGCACGGCGATGATGATGAAGTCGGCGCGGCTGATCGTGGTCGGGTCGGTACTGACCGTGAGCCGCGTTGCCGCCTTCAAATCCTCGCTGCTGACTTCGCCGGTAGGGTCGCAATAATTCTGGTAATGAGCGATCTTGGCGTCCGAGAGGTCGAACCCTATGGTTTCAAATTTTTTCCCGAATTCCACGGCAAGCGGCAGGCCCACATAGCCCAGGCCGACGACGGCAACGATGCTCATGACGACTCCCCGGTAAGCTCAGTATGATCACCCGCGTATTCTATGCGAATATGCGTAGCATGATAGGCGTGGAGGGTCCGCTCATGTTGCTTCGCGTTGTCCTGTTCGCCGTACTCTGTCTTGCCTGCGCCGCGCGAGCCGGCATTGTCGACCTTCTGCCACGCGTCAAGGCCTCCGTGGTGGGAGTGGGCACCCAGCATCCTTTGCGCAGCCCGCGCATAGGTTTGAGCGGCACCGGTTTCGTCGTCGCGGATGGACTTCATGTCATCACCAACGCGCACGTCCCCCCCGCCCTGCTGGAGACGGAAAAAGGGGAGGCCCTGGCAGTGATCCTGCGCGGCCGTGACGGCATCGAGGTTCGCCGCGCCGAAAAGGTGGCCAGCGATCCGGAGCACGACCTCGTGCTGCTCAAGATCGCGGGCACTCCCCTGCCGGCGCTGAAGTTGGGCGACTCCAGCCGGGCGAGGGAAGGGCAACAATTCTATTTCACCGGCTATCCGATCGGCGCGGTGCTGGGCCTGTATCCCGCCACCAGCCATGCCGGCCTCTCCGCCATCGCCCCCATCTACAACCGGGTGGCCTCGGTGCACAGTCTGACCCCGCGGCTCATCCGCCAGGCGGATGACCCGTTTCTCATCTTCCAGCTCGACGCCACCGCCTACCCAGGAAACAGCGGCAGTCCGGTGTATGACCCGGACAGCGGTGAGGTCATGGCGGTCATCAACTCCGTCTATGTCAAGGGCAGCAAGGAAAGTGCCCTCAAGGACCCCAGCGGCATCGCCTATGCGATTCCGGTGAACTACGTGCGCGCGCTGCTGGAAAGCGTTGGGCTCACCCCCTGATGTTTCCCCTCCCCCTGGTGATCGAGACCCGTGCCTCGGCGCTGGCCAGGGGAGTATTGCTGGCCATCCATCTGGCCGCAGCCTTCGCCCTGTTCCTGGCACGGTTGCCGACTCCGCTGCAACTGGCGGGCCTGGCTTTGCTGGGAGCGAGCCTCTGGCGCACCCGTACCCCCCCCGCAACGCAGCGCCTGCGCGCCAGGGCCGATGGGCGGATGGAAATCTGGGTCGATGCCACCTGGAAATCGTTGCCGATCCAGTCAGCCAGCGTGGCTCTGCCTGGCCTCATCGTATTGCGCTGGCGCGAAGGCAGGCGAAGTCACAGCCTGATGCTGCCTGCGGATGCCCTGTCCGGCGAGGAACACCGGCGCTTGCGCGTGTGGCTGCGCTGGAAATGCGTGGTGGCGGTGACGGGCGGCGGGCTCCAGTAAATGATATGAAAACCAACGCCCGTTTTGCCCAGTATCCTCGGCCATCGAGCCGTGGTCAATCACGGAAAGGAAGCTTGGGGCTCTGAAAACCCCATGCCGAAGTCCTCTGGATCGCGCCTGAGGCTGTGGGAAAAAATTTTGCTGTCGCTTGCATGGTCTCAGGCGCGCGTTCCTCCATGCGGGCAAGCGTGCTCGTCGGTCTTAGCCCCGGTCACCAGGCAATCCGCTGATCGAACTCGTAGTCCGGTGCCGGTTGAAACTGAGGATCGAACTGGCCGGGTTCGGCGCCCGGCATCTCCCACAGGGGCGGTCCGCGTGC
>CAISDD010000178.1 GCA_903883985.1 uncultured Pseudomonadota bacterium
GGCTTTCAGCCCTCATGGTTTGGGTCGATGGTTCCTGGGGCGTTGCCCCAGGCTGGTATGGTGATGCGCCGTTGGCGCGGAAATCTACGGGCCAAAGGTCTGTCCCCTATTGCTCTTCGGGTGTAGTCCCGACATGCGCAGCGACTTGGGCTTAGACTTGTTCAGCCCGTCCGAGGACGGCGGCTTGCTGGAATTACGGCTGTTCATCGCCAGCCTGGCTTCCAACTCGATCTTCTTGGCCGTCAGCGTTATGACCTGAGCGAAAAGCTCATGGATCAAAGCATCTTTCTCGGCGCCAGTCAGTCGTGTAAGGTCAGGCAGTTCGTTCATACCTCAATCCTTAGCACGATCCGTGCCAGGTACCTGAGTAGTTACGAATAAGCGCAGAGCTACAGGCCCCGCTCCAACATCGCCATCACTTTCTCGGTCGCGCCCCGATTCGCCGCCGCGAACGCCCATCCTGCCTCGCGCATGACCTGCCTGGCTTCCGGGTCACGGGAGAGTTGCAGCACTGCCTGGACAAACGCATCTGCGTCCTCGACCCGGCGCGCGGCACCCACGGCCACGGCTTGGTTTGCGGCTTCCGCGAAATTCCAGGTATGCGGCCCGATCAGGGCCGGGCAACCCGCGGCCGCCGCCTCGATCAAATTCTGCCCACCCAGAGGCAGCAGGCTACCCCCCACATAAGCCAGGTCCGCGGCCGCGTAATAAGCCGCCATCTCGCCCATGCTGTCGCCCAGGAACACGCGGGTCTCGGTGGGGGCTAGCCGTTTGGCGCTACGCCGGACATAGGCCGGATCAAACGCCTCCAGCAGCCGGGCGACCTCGTCGAAGCGCTGCGGATGGCGCGGCACCAGCACCAACAGCAAGCCGGGAATCGCCAGATGAGCGAGTGCCTCCAGCAGCAAGGCCTCCTCCCCCTCTCGGGTGCTGGCCGCGAGCAACACGAAACGGGCCCCGAACATTTCCCGCAAAGTGCGGGCACGCGCGGAGGTGTCCTCGGGCGAAGTCACGTCGAATTTCACGTTGCCGCAGATTTCCACCCGCTGGGCGCCCAGCTCGCTCAGGCGCCGCGCATCGCTCGGCGTCTGCGCCGCAATCCCCGCCAAATCGCGCAGGGCCGGCCTTACCAGTGCGCGAAACGGGGCATACGCACGCGCTGATTTCTCCGACAAACGCGCGTTCACAAGAAACAGGGGCAGGCCCCGACGCTTGCAGGCGACATAGAGGTTAGGCCAGACTTCCGTCTCCATGATCACGCCCAGGCACGGGCGGGTGCGACGCAGAAACAGCCAGACCAGCGGCGGAAAGTCGTAGGGCAGGTAGGCCTGAAGCACGTGCTCGCCAAACAGCTCTGTCCCCGTCTGCCTCCCGGTCGGCGTGGCATGGGTCAGCAGGATGGCGTGTTCCGGATGGCGTTGCTGCAAGGCGCGTACCAGGGGAGCCGCAGCACGGGTTTCGCCCACGGAAACGGCATGCAGCCAGATTAGCGGGCGGGTGCCTGGCAGGCGCGGCGCGAAGCCCAGCCGCTCACCCCAGTGATCAAGATAGGCGGGCTGCCGCCATGCGCGCCTTAGCAGATGCAAGAGGGCGAAGGGTAGCGCCAGCAGCCAGGCGAGGGAATAGAGGAAGCGCATGAGCCGACCCGTCTATTTACGGCGCAAGTGGCTGATTTTGAGGCCGAGATCGATGGCTGTGCTCTGTACCTGCTCCAGGACGGCGATATTCATGTTGGTTTCCACTTAAGGTAAACGGCGCCAGGCCACGGTAGCCATCGGAGGGGCCGGGAATGAGGAAATCGATGACCGCAATTCTATGTCCCGACGCGACCGCCATGACAGGGTAAAATGGCCGATTCGCAAACCGTCCTGGTGACGAACCGCCCTGTCCCCATGTTGCGTCTGACCGAAGTCAAACTTCCCCTCGATCATCCCGCCGCCGCCCTCTCCGAGGCCATACTCAGGAAGCTCGGGATCGCTGCGGCGCGTTTGCTGCGCTACGAAATTCATAGGCGCGGCTACGACGCGCGCAAGCGCTCCGCGATCCATCTCATCTACACCCTGGATGTGGAGGTGCAAGATGAAGCCGACGTGTTGCGGCGCCTGAGCGCTGACCCGCACGTCCAGCCCACCCCGGACATGGCCTACCGCTTCGTCACCCAAGCGCCGGCGGGGCTGAATTCGCGCCCGGTCATCGTTGGCACCGGCCCCTGTGGGCTGCTAGCCGGCCTGGTGCTGGCGCAGATGGGCTTTCGCCCCCTCCTCCTGGAGCGCGGCAAGGCGGTACGCCTGCGCACCGGCGACACCTGGGGCCTGTGGCGCCGCGGCGAGTTGAATCCTGAATCCAACGTACAGTTCGGCGAAGGCGGCGCCGGCACGTTTTCCGACGGCAAGCTCTACAGCCAGATCAAGGATACGCAACACCGTGCTCGCAAGGTGCTGGAAGAGTTCGTCAAGGCCGGTGCACCGGAAGAAATCCTTTATGTCAGCAAACCGCACATCGGCACCTTCCGCCTGGTGACCATGGTGGAGCATATGCGCGCCAGCATCGAGGCACTGGGTGGAGAGGTCCGCTTCCAGAGCCGGGTGACCGATATGGAGATCGAGAATGGGCGCCTGGGTCGCCAGATACGCGCGGTCATCCTGGCCGATGGCGAACGCATCAAAGCCACCCACGTCATCCTGGCGCTGGGCCACAGCGCACGCGACACCTTCCGCATGCTGCATGAGCGCGGCGTATCCATCGAGCCCAAGGCCTTCTCGATGGGCTTGCGCATCGAGCACCCACAGTCGCTGATCGACACCTGCCGCTTCGGCGGCCATGCCGGCAATGCCATTCTGGGCGCGGCCGACTACAAGCTGGTCTACCATGCCGAGGGCGGCCGCAGTGCTTACAGCTTCTGCATGTGTCCCGGTGGCACGGTGGTCGCGGCCACGTCCGAGGAGGGGCGCGTGGTTACCAACGGCATGAGCCAGTATTCCCGCAACGAGCGCAACGCCAATTCGGCCCTGGTCGTGGGCGTAAATCCCTCCGATTTCCCCGGAGACGTGAACAGCAACCCGCTCGCCGGCATGGATTTTCAGAGCCACTGGGAAGCCGCCGCCTTTGTGGCCGGGGGCGGCGACTACCGGGCTCCCGCGCAGAAAGTCGGCGATTTCCTCGCCGGGCGCCCTTCCACCGGACCAGGCACGGTCCTCCCCTCGTACACGCCGGGCGTGAACTGGACCGATCTCTCCTCCTGCTTGCCGGAGTACATCTGTGCCACTCTGCGCGCGGCCCTGCCCGCCTTCGACAAACAGATCCACGGTTTCGCGATGGCGGATGCGGTCCTGACTGGCGTGGAAACGCGCACCTCTTCCCCCATCCGACTTACCCGCGACGCCACCTGCCAGAGTCAGAACACCCGCGGCCTGTACCCGGCCGGCGAAGGTGCAGGCTACGCCGGCGGCATCCTCTCCGCGGCCGTGGACGGCATCAAGGTAGCCGAAGCGCTGGCGCTGAGCTTATGTAGTGCCGGCGTCTCGCCGGTCCCTCTCGCCGGCGAGACGCCGGCCTCACATTAGAAGCACCCCATGCCTACTGATCTGCTATCCGGCCTCAATCCCGATCAACTCGCCGCCGTCACCACGCCTTCCTCGGCCCTGATTCTGGCTGGCGCCGGCTCCGGCAAGACGCGCGTACTCACCACTCGTATCGCCTGGCTGATCCAGCAGCAAAGCGTCTCGCCCATGGGGCTGATGGCGGTCACCTTCACCAACAAGGCGGCGAAGGAGATGCTCACCCGCCTCACCGCCCTGCTTCCCATCAACACGCGCGGCATGTGGGTGGGCACCTTCCACGGCCTGTGCAACCGCCTGCTGCGCACCCATCACCGCGATGCCGGGCTAACACCCTTGTTCACCATCCTGGATTCGGGCGACCAGCTTTCTGCCGTCAAGCGTACCTTGCGCGCCCTCGATGTCGATACCGAGAAATTCGACCCGCGCCAGGTACAAAGCTTCATCAATCAGAACAAGGAAATGGGCCTGCGCGCTGACAAGGTCGAAGCCTGGGATCCGATCAGCCGCCATCTCGCCGAGTACTACGCCGCCTACGACGCGCAATGCCAGCATGAAGGCGCGGTGGATTTCGCCGAGCTGCTGTTGCGCGCCCATGAGCTCTTGTCCCGCAACGCCCTGTTGCGCGAACATTATCAGGAACGCTTCCGCCACATCCTGGTGGACGAATTCCAGGACACCAGCCGCTTGCAATATGAATGGTTGAAACTGCTAAAAGGCCCGGAGAATGGCCGAGGTGGTGGCCTGTTCGCGGTGGGTGACGACGACCAGTCTATCTACGCCTTCCGTGGCGCCCACGTCGGCAATATGCAACAACTGATGCGGGAATATGGCATCGCCGCCCCGATCAAGCTCACCCGCAACTACCGCTCCGTCTCCACCATCCTCGATGCCGCCAACGCGGTCATCAGCCACAACGAAGGCCGTTTGGGCAAGTATCTGTGGACCGAAGCGGGCCAGGGCGACCCCATCCACCACTTCCAGGCCCACGACGACACCGAGGAGGCGCGTTTCCTGGTCGAAGAAATCCAGAACCTGCGCATCGAAGGCGAGCAATACATCGACATGGCCGTGCTCTACCGCGCCAACGCCCTGTCGCGTGGCGTCGAGCATGCCCTGTTTTCCGCCGGCATCCCCTACCGTGTCTACGGCGGCCTGCGCTTCTTCGAGCGCGCCGAAATCAAACACGCCCTGGCCTACCTGCGCATGGTGGCCAATCCGGACGACGACAACGCCTTCCTGCGCGTGGTTAACTTCCCTGCGCGCGGCATCGGCAGCCGCAGCCTGGAACAACTCACCGAACAGGCCGCGGGCGGCAGCCTGTGGGCGGTGGCCCGCGAAGCAGGCAAGAAATTTGCCCCCTTCGTGACCCTGATCGAGGCCATGCGTGGCGAAAGCGTCGATCTGCCCTTAGCGGAGCTAGTGGACCACCTGGTTGCCAGGAGCGGTCTCATGGCGTTCTACAAGAACGAAAAGGACGGCAGCGACCGGGTGGAAAATCTCGGTGAAATGGCCACTGCCGCAGCCGCCTACGCCCAGGAAAGCGAAGATCAGAGTCTGGAAGGCTTCCTGGGCCACGCCGCACTGGAAGCCGGCGAACACGAGGCCGCCCAGGGCCAGGACGCGGTGCAGTTGATGACCGTGCATGCCGCCAAGGGCCTGGAATTCCACACCGTGTTCATCACCGGACTGGAGGAAGGCTTGTTCCCGAACGACCGTGCCATCGCCGAGGCCGACGGACTTGAAGAGGAGCGGCGCCTTATGTACGTCGCCATCACCCGCGCGCGCCGGCAACTTTACCTCAGCCACGCACAATCGCGTCTGCTGCACGGTCAGGTACGCTACGGCCTGCCTTCCCGCTTCCTCGAGGAAATCCCGGAACACCTGGTGCGCTCGCTGTCTTTGCGTCCCCCCCGGCCGGCCCAGGCAGCGCGCGCGCCGGCCACAAATTTTGTTACCCGCAAGATCGTGCCCGCAACCCCACCGCCACCCAAGCGCCTGGCCGATGTCCCCTTCAAGGTCGGCAGCCGCGTTAAACACGTGCGCTACGGCGAAGGCGTGGTCAGCGGCTACCAGGGCCAGGCGCCAGATATGGAAATCAAGATCAACTTCCCGAAAATCGGGGAAAAGGCTTTCCTGCTAGAATACGCCAAGCTGGAAGCGGTATAGCTAACTGCCGGTTATATCCTTCGACTGTTCGACAAGCTCACAGCTCAGGACGAACGGTAACCCATTGATTCCGTTCGTGGTGAGCATGTCGAACCATGAACGAAGCCGAATAACTCAGCGGCTACCTGGCATTCGCGCGGGATCGAGTAACTTCTCAATAAGTCACGGCATAGTGCGGTCAGCGCCCGTTCACGCGGGGTAGTGATGTAACCCAGCCCAGGCAGGTTGAAGAAGCACTGGCGAGTCCCTGTAGCGCAGGCATCCTTGCCTGCGTCTTTGAAAACAACCGGCCGGAAGCCGGCGCTGCCGCGATGATTTCTTTTTGAAGCAACGGGTTGAAGCATGCTTCTTGAGAGTGCGTTTGACACCGGTGAAGTCACGATAGGTCTCGTCACCTCGTCGATATGGTTGCCGTGCCTTATTGAGAAGTCACACCAGCACTCCGTAACCAAATGATTTTACAGTGTTAATTATGGATCTTGTTAAACCACCGTAAGCACCTGCCTCGCTCCGAGCATGGGGTACCGAAGAAAAAACACGGCACGGCACCGTCGGCCCCGCAGACGTGGGAAACACAAACCGGCAAAAAACGTGTAAGATACTCCTAGTACAGAACCCGGTGTGCTACCGATGACGGAGGCATTCTTAAGCCAGCCCTCCAAACGGCAACACCTACGATGATATGGGCCTCGATGAATTTGAGCGTAATCCCCGACGAGTACGATAGCCCTTGGAAGGATGCACTGGAGCACGCCTTTCCCGAGTTCATGGCGTTCTACTTTCCTCAAGCCCACTCCGAGATCGATTGGGTGCGGGGCCATGAGTTCAAGAACACGGAACTACGGCAAGTTGTGCGCGATGCCGAGCTTGGCAAGCGCTACGCCGATGCCTTGGTCAAGGTCACCCTCAAGAGTGGTGAAGAACGCCGATCTACATCCACATCGAAGTGCAAGGTCAACGCGACAGCGGCTTTGCTCGGCGCATGTTCACTTACAACTATCGGCTCTATGACCGCCATGCCACCCCCATCGCCAGCTTGGCCGTGCTCGCCGACGATGAAGAGGACTGGAAGCTCGACCACTTCAGTTATGAAATCCTCGGCTGTCGCCTCCGTTTTGAATTTCCGGTCGTCAAGCTCCTGGATTGCGCCGATCGCATCACACAACTGGACAAAGATACTAACCCGTTCGCCATCGTCACTGCCGCGCATCTACGCACACGACAAACCAGGCGCGACCCGGACGCGCGCTACCAGGCAAAGCGTACCCTCGTATCCCTGCTCTACCGCCAAGGATGGGACCGGCAACGCATTCTTGACCTGTTCGCTGTGCTCGACTGAATGATGCGCTTGCCCGAATCCCTTGAGCAAAAACCGTGGCAGGATATCAAAACCATCGAAGGTGAAACCAAAGTGCGCTACGTTACCAGTGTTGAACGGCTCGCAACTGAACGCGGCAAGCAGCAAGGCATACATCAGGCATGCATAAAGGCGAAACTACGGTTCTCGAACGCCAAATTTCACGCCGATTTGGACCGCTCTCCTCTGATACGCGGTATCGTCAGGAAAATGCCTCCCTCGAACAACTCGAACTCTGGGCCGACCGCATTCTCGATGCCAAAATCCTTGAGCAGGTATTCCAGGACAACTGAACCGTAATGAGAGATTTCACACTTACCTCGATGGCTATGAGCAAAAGGAAAGACCTGACCCCTTATCTGTGACTGCAACGAGATATGTGTGAATTTTACAGTGAACAATTATCACGAATATTTATAAGGAAGTCGTGCTATGGAAGCGATACGTCAAATTACGCAATTAGAGAACAACATCCTGACGCTTCGTTTGCCTGCATCGTTTAAAGCTAAACGGGTTGAGGTCATCGTCATGTCGGTTGAAGACACCGTGATGTCCAGTGAGGATGGAACAGCAGAGGTTCGGCGCAAACCATCTCCCAAGCTTAAGGGCACACGAATCATCGGCGACATCATGTCACCTGCGGTGCCGGAAGAAGATTGGGATGTACTGAAGTGATTCTTCTTGATACCCATATATGGGTTCGCTGGATAGAACCAGACACGGACCTATTGCCCGTAGCCATTTCCTGAATGATCGACCGTAGCGATCAAGTGACCATATCGGCAGTATCATGTTGGGAAGTGGCTTATCTGGCAAAGCGTATTAGACTCATACTCCCCTTGCCGACGGATGAATGGTTGCAAGCGGCACTAGATGAGTCGGGGGTGACAAGCCTGCCCCTTACCGCAAAGATGGCATCAAGGGCTGCGGCTCTTGCGGATATCCATCGTGATCCGGCTGACCGCTTTATCATTGCGACAGCTATTGAAACAGGCGCGACACTGCTCACGCTTGACCGCATTTTTAAGGATTACCCAGAATTGAACGGATTGTTGCCATTTTGAACGTAAATCGGCACTATTTCTGGCTCTATGTGGTTCATAGTGAGTAGATGATATAATCCCTGGTTTTTTCGTTTCCATGTTGTCAAACTGCTTAATGTGGTTATGGACAAGGTGCTTAAATCTGAGCGTTTGGAACATGATGGATTGAAAGGACAAAAGTATACGTTCCTCAAAAATAGAAAAAATCTATCCGAGAAGCAGGAGAATTCACCGACTGAAATGATGACGCTTTACCCAACACTTGGTGAAGCCTATCGACTGAAGGTCTTATTCAATGACTTATGGGAAATGCCCAATAAGCAAGCAGCAAATTCGTTTTTGCACCAATGGTGTGCTGAAGTCGAGGCTGCAAAAATCCCGGCATTCATGGACTTCGTAAAAACAGTTCA
>CAISDD010000179.1 GCA_903883985.1 uncultured Pseudomonadota bacterium
CGCTGGAGCGCCATGGGATGCGTTCCCACGCTGGAGCGTGGGAACGATAAAAAGGCAACGAGACTACGGGGCGCTGGAGCGCCATGGGATGCGTTCCCACGCTGGAGCGTGGGAACGATAAAAGGCTAGGCACATCTGCAAACCCTGTGCGAAGGATTCTCGCTCAGAAATTGGCTTGCTGAAAATGACACTCATGGGTAAAGGGCAGGCCTAGCCTGGCGAAATAATCCATCCGTTTATCGCCATTTTGGTGGAACGGACCACTAGTACTGCCTGGTTGCCTCGGTTTCGTTAATCGGGCGGGCAAACTGGTCCGCTTGCAGCTCCACGGCGAAACGGACATCGGCGGCCTTGAGCGCCTTGACGCTGATCCGCCATGCGGCTTCCGCCTTCGGTTCCAGAAGGATCGGTGCCACCGTGATCCTGGAATCGACCGCTGTCACCTCACTCGAGCCGCTGCCGGCCAGGAACGACTGGCTGTCTTCCAAGGTTGCCACGACCCGGACATGGCGCAAAGCCTCCGAGCCCTGGTTCAGCACACGGATCACATAGACCACTTCATTTCCCACCATGACGGGATCGGATTGGTCAACGACTTCCAGCAGAACCGCCGGGATGCCATAGACGCGGGTCGAGCAGGCGCTTTGCAGCGTGTGCTCAGCCACGGCCGTGCCCAGAAACGACACCACGCCGGGCCGTTCCGCAACCAAGGTGGCGCAGAGCAACTGGCTGCCACCAGGGGCGAGATCCCGAACCTGCCAGGTGAGGCGATCCGCCGCCAGTTCCGCGCCCCCCGTGCTGCTCAGCACCTGGGTGGCGGCGGGAATCGGCAGGGTCAGGGTAAGCTGGGCCAGGGCCGCATTGCCGCTATTGCCGACGCGCTGGCAAGTCTCGAATGCGCGCGGCAAGGGCTGTTCAGCGGGCGACACACAGTTCAGGGTCAGGATGGGTGCGGGTGGCGGCAGTTGTTTCTCCACCCAGAAGTTGCTGCATGGTTTGGGCGCGGTCAGCCGATAACGATGCCCTTTTGATTCGAAGTCGAACGCATAGGCCGCGATGGGCTCGGTGCCGGCCCAGCGCACCTGGTGCAACAATATCGCCTTTCCCTTCCGGCGCGTGGACATGGCCGTAAGCAAGGTGCCAGGCGGGATATGGATCTCGCGCACTTCAGACTTGGCCACGGCATCACGAAAATCCTGGAGATCGCCAAGATAATCGCCTTGCCGCAGTATCTCGATCACATCCGCCTGCAAGGCGGGGGAAAGCAGCATCCGGCGCAGATCCTCCTGCGTCTTGAGCGGCGGCGCGAACCGGGTCGCAGGATTGCCCAGATGCGTGACGAGACGCTCGTGCGCCAGCGCTGCACTTCCCCATGCCAGCACGGCGCACAGCAGGCCCAATACCAGGCGGCGGCTCATGTCGGCTCTGGGCGGCAAGGAAGGCAGAAACGCCTTTCCAGGTAGGCCAGGAATTCGCCGCTGACTTCCGGGTGCTGCAACGCGTATTCCACCGTGGCCTCCAGGTAACCCAGCTTGGTACCGCAGTCGTAACGCTTGCCATCAAACTCATAGGCCAGCACCTGCTGCTCCTTGAGCAAGTCGGCGATGGCATCGGTGAGCTGGAGCTCGCCTCCCGCGCCACGCTCGATCCGCCGCAGGTGGTGGAAGATGCGCGGCGTGAGCACATAGCGCCCGACCACGCCGAGCGTGGAAGGTGCCACCGCCGGAGCGGGCTTCTCGACGATCTGGGTGATGCGCGAGAGACGCGGGGCCATCGGTTCGGCCGCGACGATGCCGTAAGACGCGGTTTCCTCGGGCGCCACGTTCTGTACCCCCACCAGCGAACACTGATAGTAGTTGTACATTTCACACATCTGCTTGGTCACTCCCGGTTTACCGTCGATCAGGTCATCGGCGAGCAGCACGGCGAAGGGCTCGTCATTGATCGCAGGCTGCGCGCAAAGCACGGCGTGACCCAGGCCCAGCGCCTCTGCCTGGCGAATATAGATGTAGCTGATGTTAACCGGCAGCATGTTGCGCAGGTCCTCCAGGGCTTGCAGCTTGCCGCGCGTCTCCAGCTCCACTTCCAGCTCGTAAGCCTTGTCGAAGTGGTCGGCAATGGCGCGCTTGGTGCGGCCGATGATGAAGATCAGGTCGGTAATGCCCGCCGCCGCGGCTTCTTCCGCCGCGTACTGGATCAGAGGCTTGTCGACGATGGGCAGCATTTCCTTGGGGTTGGCCTTGGTGGCGGGCAGGAAGCGGGTCCCCATGCCCGCAGCGGGGAAAACGGCCTTCGTAACTTTTTTCATTTCATTCTCCTCGAAGGCCGTTTCAGTGACGGCCCGAACGCCCGACAGGGCGGGACTGCGCTAGCAGGCCGAACCCGCGAAGCGGGCGGGCCAGAGCAAAAACGGCCTTCGTAA
>CAISDD010000180.1 GCA_903883985.1 uncultured Pseudomonadota bacterium
GCACGGTGCGGGTGTCGCGGCCATCGATGCGCGGCTCGCCGGCCAGGATGCGACTACGCACGACACGGGCTTCGAGCGCGTGGACCAGATCCTTGATGGTGTTTGCCTGAGTGGTGTCCATTTCCGGGGTGATCAGCTGGGCAAAGGCGTGGTTGCGAATCTCGTCCACGGAGTGAACGCGCGCCTGCTTCTGCTTGATCGAGTAGGCCATGGACAGCGCTTCGCCGCACAGCGCATCGAGCTTCTGCACCATGGCGATGTCGGTTTCCGGTACTGCCCAGTCCCAGGCATCCTTGCCGGCTTCGTCGGCGAGGTCGTTGATGGCGTCGATGGCGGCCTGCATCTGCTCGTGGCCGAACACCACGGCGCCCAGCATCACGTCTTCCGGCAACTGGTCGGCTTCCGATTCCACCATCAGCACGGCACCCTCGGTACCGGCGACCACCAGATTCAGTTTGGAGGACTTCAGTTCGGTCGTGCTCGGGTTCAGTACGTACTGGCCGTCGATATAACCGACGCGAGCCGCACCCACCGGCCCGTCGAAGGGCAGACCGGACAGGGCCAGGGCTGCGGACGCGCCAAGCAGTGCCGGGATGTCGGAATCAACATCCGGGTTGGCGGACATCACCGTGGCGATGACCTGCACTTCATTGAAGAAACCATCGGGGAACAGGGGGCGTATGGGGCGATCTATCAACCGGGAAACCAGGGTCTCCTTTTCCGAAGGGCGCGACTCACGCTTCAGAAAACCACCGGGGATGCGTCCGGCGGCATAGGTTTTTTCCTGGTAATCGACAGTCAGCGGGAAGAAATCCTGGCCGGGTTTGACTTCGTTTTTCGCCACCACGGTGACTAGCACCACGGTGTCGTCCATGTTGACGATCACGGCACCATCGGCCTGGCGGGCGACCTCGCCAGTTTCCAGGGTGACTTGATGGCGACCATACTGAAATGTCTTCTTGACCGGATTCACGCTGACTTCTTCCTTTAATTGCCTGTTCTGGATGCGGTTCGCCCAGCGAACCGCCTGCTTAAGCAGACGCGCGCAGACGCACGCTGACGCAAAAACGCAAGATTACTTGCGTAAACTGAGGCGTTTGATCAGATTGGTGTAACCGTCGGCATCCTGGGACTTGAGATAGTCCAGCAGACGGCGACGGCGGCTGACCATCTTGAGCAGGCCACGGCGTGAGTGGTGATCCTTGGCATGGGTCTTGAAATGACCCGTCAGATCATTGATGCGCGCGGTAAGTAAGGCAACCTGGACTTCCGGGGAACCGGTGTCGGCGGCGGCGCGCTGATAATCCTGAACGATCTGCGCTTTCTGAGGGGTAGTGATGGCCATGTAGGGCGCTCCAACGAAAAACGCGCATTTTACCCGTGCGCGCGCTTATTCCTCAAGCGGTTCATGGAACTTGGAACAAGGTCTCCGTGCAAGTCGCGGCAGCGACTCCACACGACAGCCATGACCGGCCGCGCATCCGCCAGTCCCGTAGGCCAACCACCGCAGCAAGATCAAGCGAATTAGAGGATGTGGACGGGGGGATTTCCCTGCTTGCCCCAGGTGGGGCTTGACGCTAGAATGCGGTGCGCTTGTGTGCGGCCGTCCCGACATTCGGCCAGACGCGCACCACGGCGAAATCCACACATCTTCCGCGTTAAGGTGCCCTTCGGAGTCTTGCTCTGAGCGGGTTCGTAGGAAGATGGAGGCTCAACCTTAACTCAAGGAGTTCCCATGTCTGTAACCATGCGTCAAATGCTCGAGGCCGGTGTTCACTTCGGCCACCAAACCCGTTACTGGAACCCGAAGATGGCACCGTACATCTTCGGTCACCGCAACAAGATCCACATCATTAACCTGGAAAAGACCCTGCCGTTGTTCAACGATGCCGCCACCTTTGCGCGTCGTCTGATTTCCAACAAGGGTTCCATCCTGTTCGTCGGCACCAAACGCCAGGCGCGCGAGATCATGGCCGAAGAAGCCACCCGCTGCGGCATGCCCTATATCTCCCACCGCTGGCTGGGCGGCATGCTGACCAACTTCAAGACGGTCAAGCAGTCGGTCAAGCGCCTCAAGGATCTGGA
>CAISDD010000181.1 GCA_903883985.1 uncultured Pseudomonadota bacterium
GACGCATCTGCGCCAGCACGATTTTGGTTTTGAAGACTACGGGGCGCTGGAGCGCCATGGGATGCGTTCCCACGCTGGAGCGTGGGAACGATAAAATTAAGCTGCCGGCGCAGACCCTCATCCCCGGCCCTTCCCCCGGAGCGAAACGCCACCGATTGCGGCAGATCGCAGAGCTGGCCCCAGCCACCAAGCCCGGCGAGTATGGCCGAGTGCACCGGGGCAAGACTCGCCGGCGCACATTCACGTTTTGGGCTGTGCCCCAGGCGCGTATATTCGACCGCTCTGATCGAACGGCCTGAACCATGATCCGCGTCCGCGGCGCACGCACCCACAATCTCAAGAACGTCAATATCGATCTGCCACCTCACAAGCTGGTGGTGATCACCGGACTGTCCGGCTCGGGCAAGAGTTCGCTGGCGTTCGACACCCTTTACGCAGAAGGCCAGCGGCGCTATGTGGAGTCGCTCTCCGCCTACGCCCGACAGTTCCTGCAATTGATGGAAAAGCCCGACGTGGATCTGATCGAGGGACTCTCGCCCGCGATTGCCATCGAGCAGAAAGCCACCAGCCACAATCCGCGCTCCACCGTCGGCACGGTCACAGAAATCCACGATTACCTGCGTCTCCTGTTCGCCCGCGCCGGCACGCCACGCTGCCCGCATCACGGCATCGAACTAGCGGCGCAAACGGTCTCGCAGATGGTGGACATGGTGATGCAACTGCCCGAAGACACCCGGCTGATGATCCTTGCGCCGCTTATCGTCGGCCGCAAGGGCGAGCAACTGGGGCTGTTCGATGAATTGCGCGCGCAGGGCTTCGTACGCCTGCGCGTGGATGGCGAGGTCTATGACATCGACAGCCTGCCGCCGCTGGAAAAGAACAAGAAGCACACCATCGAGGCGGTGGTGGATAGGCTGAAAATACGACAGGACACCGGATCGGCGTCCGGGGCCGGCGTGAAGCAGCGCCTGGCCGAATCGTTCGAGACGGCGCTGCGCCATTCCAACGGCCGCGCGCTGGCGGTGCTGATGGACGCAACAGATGGAGACAGCGGCAAGGAGATGTTGTTCTCCGCGAAGTTCGCCTGTCCCGTGTGCGATTACGCGCTGCCGGAACTGGAGCCGCGCATCTTCTCCTTCAACAACCCGATGGGTGCGTGCCCGAAGTGCGATGGTCTCGGCCAGGTGACCTTCTTCGACCCGGCGCGTGTGGTTGCCCACCCTCACTTGAGCCTCGCCAGTGGCGCCATCAAGGGCTGGGATCGCAGGAACGCTTTTTTTTACCGCATGCTGGAAGGCTTGGCCCAACATTACGGCTTCGGCCTGGATACCGCCTATGAGGATCTGCCGGAAGGCCTCAAACAGATCATCCTGCATGGCAGCGGCAGCGAGGAAATCGCCTTCCAGTATCTCGGCGAGGGGGGCCGCAAGGTCACGCGCAAACATGGATTCGACGGCGTCATCCCCAGCCTGGAGCGGCGCTACAAGGACAGCGAATCGCAATTGCTGCGCGAGGAACTGGCCAAGCTCATCGCCACCCGCCCGTGTCCCGAGTGCGGCGGTTCGCGCCTGCGCATCGAAGCGCGCAACGTCACCATTGGCGGCTGGACTCTGCATGACCTCTCGCGCCTGCCCATCCGCCAGGCGCTGGGCTTCTTCCAGGAACTGAAACTTGAGGGAAATCGCGCCCAGGTCGCTGATCGTATCGTCAAGGAAATCTCCGCAAGGCTCACTTTCCTCAATGATGTCGGCCTCGATTACCTCTCGCTCGACCGCTCCGCCGACACCTTGTCCGGCGGCGAGGCGCAGCGCATCCGACTCGCTTCCCAGATCGGCTCGGGGCTGACCGGGGTGATGTATGTGCTGGACGAACCCTCTATCGGCCTGCACCAGCGCGACAACGATCGCCTGCTGGGCACCTTGAAGCATCTGCGCGACCTGGGCAATTCGGTAATCGTGGTCGAGCACGACGAGGACGCCATCCGCCACGCCGACTACATCGTCGACATGGGGCCGGGCGCGGGCGAACACGGTGGGGAGATCGTGGCCGAAGGCACGCTATCCGACATCCTTGCCTGCAAGGCCTCGCTGACCGGGCAATATCTCTCCGGCCAAAAGTCCATCCCCATGCCAGAGTCCCGGCGCACGGCAAGAGCAGGCCGGATGCTGAAACTCGTCAACGCCTACGGCAACAATCTGAAGAACGTAACCCTGAACTTGCCCACCGGCATCTTCATCTGCGTGACCGGCGTATCGGGCTCAGGCAAATCGACCCTCATCAACGACACCCTCTACGCCATCACCGCCAACCAGTTGAACGGCGCCGCCAAGGAGGTTGCCCCCTACGGGGCGATCGAAGGCGTGGAATATTTCGACACGGTGGTCTGCGTCGATCAAGCCCCTATCGGCCGCACCCCGCGCTCCAACCCCGCCACGTACACCGGCTTGTTCACCCCCATCCGCGACCTGTTCGCCGGCACCGTGCAAGCGCGCGAACGCGGCTATGAGCCGGGCCGCTTCTCCTTCAACGTCAAGGGCGGTCGCTGCGAGGCCTGTCAGGGAGACGGCATGATCAAGGTGGAGATGCATTTCCTGCCCGACATCTATGTCCCTTGCGATGTCTGCCACGGCAAACGCTACAATCGCGAGACCCTGGAAGTGCAATTCAAGGGCAGAAACATCCACGAAATCCTGAAGATGACTGTGGAAGAAGCCCACGACTTCTTCAACGCCGTGCCCACCGTCGCGCGCAAGCTGAAGACCTTGATCGATGTTGGGCTCTCTTACGTGCGTCTGGGTCAGTCCGCCACGACGCTATCGGGCGGCGAAGCGCAGCGAGTCAAGCTCGCCCTGGAACTATCCAAGCGCGATACCGGCCGCACCCTCTACATCCTCGACGAACCCACCACCGGCCTGCATTTCCACGACATCGACATGCTCCTGAAGGTCCTGCACCGCCTGGTCGGAAAC
>CAISDD010000182.1 GCA_903883985.1 uncultured Pseudomonadota bacterium
CCCTGCGCATCGGGCTGAATCAGGCCCTGTACCTCGGGCTGTTCGACTACGAGTGCCATTACGCCATCTACGCTTCCGGCGCCAGCTACGGCCGCCACTCCGACGTCCTGAGCGGCACGCGGAATCGCATCGTATCCACCGTCTTCTACCTCAACGAAGCCTGGCAGACCAGCGACGGCGGCGAGCTGGTGCTGTTCGAACCGGTCGGAGACGTGGTCATCGCGACGATCAATCCGACCTTCGGCAAGATGATCATCTTCCTCAGCGAAACGTTTCCGCACGAAGTCCTCGCCGCCCACTCGACACGGCGCAGTATTGCCGGTTGGTTTCGCGTCAGGGAAGCGGCTTGAACCTTAGCGCCAGAAGCAACTTGCTGAATCGTTGTCCCGCATTGATTCCGGGCTGTTCGCAAAACGAGTACAGCAGCTGCGAAGTCACTAGCGTCATCAGCACAACGCACGGCAACGCCATTGCCGCGAACGAAAATTGGCTCATGGCCGGGATGAGCATGAACAGCAAATTGGTAACGGCGTAATACACAAGCATGTGAACCATATAAACCGAGTACGAAATCTTGCCCAGCCGCTGCAGCCACTCGTGGTTCAGCATCACCGACACCACTTTCTGCGTGGGACTGAATAAGCCCCGCTTTTCCGCCACGACACTACTCAAAACAAGAATCCAGATCAGTAGCGAGACAGTCCTGCTCATCAGCATGAAGACGAGCGCTGCAACGATCACGGCGATCACATCGATGGCCTCGGCAGGAACGTTGAGGCGGTCGGAATGTTTCCAAATGTAGTAAGAGACAATGCCGACGATGAAATAGCCCGCCTGATTGACGGCGAATCCCTCGCCCCCGTAGTTCAGCGCGCGTACGACGCAAATGGCAAGGATGAAAATGGCGAGCTTGTGCCAAGCCTGTTTGACGACGAGCGAGAAGATCAACGGCGCCAGCAGGTAAAACTGCCACTCGACCGAGATGCTCCATGCCTGACCGACAAACCCATACTGCGAGTTCGGCAAGACACTATCAGCCAGAAGTCCATGCAGCATCAGTACGTGCACAAACAACTGCTCTGCAAAATGCCTGCCCGCATCCAGATGAATAGTCAGGTCGTTCAATACGGCACCGTTCTTCCAGGGAAAGCTGGTGATTTGCTCGGTTTGCCAAGACAGTGTCAGCGCTGCCACAAAGAGAACAAATAGAAAAACCGGAGCCAGTCGAAACCAGCGTCTGACGATGAATTCAACGTAGCTGGTGCGACGCTGGTCCAACAGGAAGAAGATCACGAATCCGCTAAGTATGATGAATACGTCAACTGCCAAGCTAGGGTTGACCAAGAGTCCAAATGGACCAAGATCCTTCGGGCCATATCCGGAATGCCTGATGGTATGCCCGATCACAACCCAAAGCGCGAGCAGGCCGCGAAGTGATTCCAAGGAGTGAATACGGTTCATGATGTCTTTGGGAGACCAACTGGGCAAACGACGAGAATTTTTCGTAGTGGAATACGCTCGGCCATTCTAAATGAACGACCG
>CAISDD010000183.1 GCA_903883985.1 uncultured Pseudomonadota bacterium
CCAGACCGCCTGACCAGGCCGATGCTCAAGCAGGACGGGAAGTGGCGGGAAGCAAGCTGGCAGGAGGCCCTGGAACATGTGGCCGTTCGTCTGGACCAGATCCGCCAGACCAATGGCCCCGCAGCCATCGCCGGTCTCGCCAGCCCGCACCAGACGGTCGAGGAGCTGTATCTGTTCACCAAGCTGCTGCGCGGCCTGGGCAGCGAAAACATCGACCACCGTCTCTCCCAGGCGGATGCCTGCGTGAGCGACGGCGTGCTCTGGCTCGGCATGGCAGTGGCCGAAATCAACGCACTGGATCGCGTGCTGTTGATCGGTTCCACGATCCGTCAGGAACAGCCCCTCATCGCCCAGCGCCTGCGCCAGGCGGTCAAACACGGTGCGGAACTCAATGTCCTGCACGCGGCCGGCGACGACCTCCTGTGCCGGGTGAACGCTCGCCTCATCAACAAGCCCGGTGACTGGGTCAACGCCTTGGCCCAGATCGCGAAGGCCATGCAGGACGCTGGGGCGGAGGTGGGAGCGGAGGGGGCAACGGAGGTGGCAACGGCCTTGGCCGAGACGGTCACCGTCAGCGACCACGCCCGCGCCATCGCCGCCAGCCTGATGGGGGGGTCGCGCCGCGCGCTGCTCCTGGGCGCGTTGGCACAGCAGCATCCGGCAGCCGCTCAATTGCATTTCCTCGCGCAGACCATCGCCACGGCTTGCGGCGCAACACTCGGTTTTCTCAGCCCTGCCGCCAACAGCGTCGGCGCACAGATGGTCGGTACTCTGCCTGGCCCTGGAGGACTCGGCGCCGCCGCCATGTTGGCGACTCCGCGCTCCGCCTATGTATTGCTAGGCGCCGACCCGGAATTGGAAGCCTATGACGCCGCGGCTGCGGCGGTGGCTCTGGGTGCAGCCGATTTCGTGGTCGCCTTGAGCGCCTTCAAGACAGCCACTCTGGAACACGCCGACGTCCTGCTGCCGATTGCCGCTTTCGCGGAGACGGGTGGCAGCTTCGTCAACATGGAAGGCCGATTGCAAGCCTTCCAGGGCGCGGTCAAACCGCAAGGCGAGGCACGCCCAGCCTGGAAGGTGTTGCGCGTCCTGGGTAACTTGCTGAGCCTGGGTGGTTTCGACTACGACACGACCGAATCGGTGCGTGGCGACGCGTTGCCTGCCGACTTTTCCTCGCGTCTGAACAACGGAACGCTACCGCTAGCGCTGAATCGCTTGAATTCCGTCTCGGGCCTGGAACGGCTGGGCGAGACGCCGCCCTATCAGCTCGATGCGCTGGTGCGTCATGCCCCGGCTTTGCAGGCGAGCACGGAAGCCTCCGCCCCGGCCGCATGGATGGGCAGCGAATTGCTGACCCGATTGTGCCTGGCCGAAGGTGGCTTGGTGCGGGTAAGTCAAGGGAATCGGGATGTGGTTCTACCGGTGCGCCGCGATGACCGCCTGGCGACCGACGCGGTCCGCGTCGCAGCCCACCCCCTGACCGCAACGCTGGGCCCCCGCCTGGGCCCAGTGAGCGTGGAGAAGGTCTGAGATGGACGCTACTATGCAAACGCTGCAAGCCCCCCTGATCCAGTTACTCGGCCCCGCCTGGTTACCGATCTGGACTCTGGTCAAGATCATCGCCATCGTCGCTCCTCTGATGATCGCCCTGGCCTATCTCACCTATGCAGAACGCAAGGTGATCGGTTATATGCAGGTGCGTATCGGCCCCAATCGGGTCGGACCCATCGGCCTGCTGCAACCCATCGCCGATGGACTCAAGCTGCTGATGAAGGAAATCATCATTCCCAGCGGAGCCAACAAGGGCCTGTTCATCCTGGGTCCTGTGCTCGTACTCGCACCCGCGCTGGCGGCCTGGGCGGTGTTCCCATTCACCGAGCACCTGGTGCTGGCCAACATCAACGCCGGCCTGCTCTACGTCATGGCCATCACTTCGATGGGCGTGTACGGTGTGGTCATCGCCGGCTGGGCGTCCAACTCCAAGTTCGCCTTCCTCGGTGCGATGCGTTCCTCGGCACAGATCGTGTCCTACGAGATTGCCATGGGTTTTGCCCTGGTGGGTGTGCTGATGTGTGCTCAGAGCCTCAACCTGGTGGACATCGTCAAAGCGCAGTCGGGCGGTTTCTGGCACTGGTACTGGCTGCCGTTGTTCCCGCTATTCATCGTCTATCTGATCGCGGGGGTCGCGGAACTCAACCGTGCGCCCTTCGACGTGGCAGAAGGCGAATCGGAGATCGTCGCCGGCTTCCATGTGGAATATTCCGGCATGTCCTTCGCGGTGTTCTTCCTGGCCGAATACGCCAACATGATTCTGGTAGCCGGCCTGACCTCCCTCATGTTCCTGGGTGGTTGGCTGTCGCCCTTCCCCTTCCTGCCAGACGGCTTCTTCTGGTTCGCGGCGAAGATCAGCTTCGTGCTCTTCCTGTTCCTCTGGTTCCGCGCCACCTTCCCGCGCTATCGCTACGACCAGATCATGCGCCTGGGCTGGAAGGTATTCATCCCGGTGACCCTGACCTGGATCGTCGTGGTGGGCGCTGCAATGCAGACACGCTACGGCTATCTGTTCCACTAAGAGGACGACCATGTTCAACAGCATCAAGTCCTTCCTCAACACCTTTTTTCTGGCCGAACTGGTGCGCGGCATGGCCCTGACCGGGCGGCACTTCTTCGCGCACAAGATCACGGTGCAGTTCCCGGAAGAAAAAACACCACAGTCGCCCCGTTTCCGTGGTCTGCATGCGCAGCGTCGCTACGCCAATGGCGAGGAACGCTGCATCGCCTGCAAACTTTGTGAAGCCGTCTGTCCGGCGATGGCGATCAAGATCGAGTCCGAGCAGCGCGCCGACGGCAGCCGGCGCACCACGGTTTACGACATCGACCTGACCAAGTGCATCTTCTGCGGCTTCTGCGAAGAAGCTTGCCCGGTCGATGCCATCGTCGAAACGCGCGTCCTGGAATACCACGGTGAACAACGTGGCGACCTCTACTACACCAAGGATAAGCTCCTGGCGGTGGGTGACCAGTACGAAGAACAGATCGCGCGCGACCGCGCTGCCGATGCCAAGTACCGCTGACGGACACACCATGGAATTCAAGAGCCTCGTTTTCTACGTCTTCTCCACCATCCTGCTGGTGGCAAGCCTGCGCGTGATCACCGCGCGTAACCCGGTGCATTCTGCCCTGGCCCTGGTTCTGGCCTTCTTCACTGCAGCCGGCATCTGGCTGCTACTTGAAGCGGAGTTCCTGGCCATCACCCTGGTGCTGGTCTACATCGGCGCGGTGATGGTCCTGTTCCTGTTCGTGGTGATGATGCTGGATATCAACCTGATCGAACTGCGCCGCGGCTTCTGGAGTTACCTGCCAGCGGGACTGCTGGTAGCAGGATTGATGGTGTTGGAGATGGTCATGGTGCTGGGCGGGGCCAATCTTGGGCTGTCCGAACCCGCGCCCTTGCCCGCCGACTACAGCAACACCAAGGCGATCGGGCGCCTGCTTTACACGGCCTATGTCTATCCCTTCGAACTGGCCGCAGTGCTGCTTCTGGTGGCGATGGTCGCGGCCATCGCCTTGACTCACCGCAAGCGCCTGGATGTCAAGCACTTGAGTCCCGCCGAACAGGTCAAGGTCAAAAAATCGGATCGCCTCTTCATGGTGAACATCAAACCGCAGAAACCGGATGCACCGAAGGAGGATGAAGCATGATAGGTCTCAACCACTACCTCATCCTCGGCGCCCTGCTGTTTGCCATCAGCGTCGTGGGCATCTTTCTGAATCGTAAAAACGTGATCATCCTGCTCATGGCCATCGAACTGATGCTGCTGGCGGTCAACATGAATTTCGTGGCCTTCTCGCACTATCTGAACGACATGGCCGGCCAGGTGTTTGTGTTCTTCATCCTCACGGTGGCGGCGGCGGAATCCGCCATCGGCCTGGCCATCCTGGTCGTGCTGTTCCGCAACCTGCGTACCATCAACGTCGAAG
>CAISDD010000184.1 GCA_903883985.1 uncultured Pseudomonadota bacterium
CCTGCAAGGTGCCGTTGTTCACCAGCCCCAGTGCGGCGTCGCCCAGATTGACGCTCCTCGCCCCGGATTTGATCGTGATCCCCGCACCAATCGTCAGCGACGCTCCCGTCGTCGGCTTGATGAACACAGTCGGGGCGCAGCTCGGGCAACCCAAGTCCGCTGTAACAATGCTCCCTGTGCCTGCCAACGTCTGCACGCCTGTGCCGTTGAAGTTGAGATTCGTCGTATCCCAGTTGTAAGCCGCCATCGTCAACGTGTTGTTCAGCGTCAATCCGTTGCTGATGTTCAGCGTCGTGTTGTTGGCTTGCGTCATCGCCGCGTTCAGCGTCACCCCGTTTAAGGTCGCACTGTTGCCGGCCGCCAGCGATAGCTGCTTGCCTCCCGTGCTCGTCACCGTCGCATTGGCTAAGTTCGCTCCCGTGGTGAGGTTGAGGTTCCCCCCCGTGAAGGTCAGCGCGCCACCGTTGAGGTTTATGGTTTTGTTCGTGTTACTCGTGCCGGTGCCGAACCCCAGATTGGCATTGAGGTTCATGTTGAGCGTATTGCTCGTTGCGGTGATGTTCTGGTTGATGTTGATGCTGCGATAGGCATTCAGCGTAAGTGTCGCCCCGGCGCTGCCTGGGGCAACTGCAATGGCACTGGCAACAGTGATATCACCATTGCCGCCTGACCCGCCTTGCGTGTCTATGGTGACACTGTTGCCGCTGTTGAGCGCTGTTTGCAGCGTGGTAACGTCGACGGAGGAGGGCTGGCTGGACGGCGAAATCGTGCCCGAAGCATTGGACACGGTGGTTGTACCGCTGGCCTGAATGGTGACATCCACCGGATCCAGCAACCAATTGCCACCGCGCGTCGTAACGCTGGTATTGCGAATGTCCAGCCTTGCCGCCGACGTCTCGATGAATCCACCACTGCCATTGCCGCCATCACCCTGCGCAGACAGCTTGCCCCGTACAAGCAGCTCGCCGGCGATGACGCCGTCATCCTCGACCTTGACGACAATGCGGCCGCCCTTGGCGGCGTCCGCGAGAATATTGCTGCTGTCGGTCAGCTCAATCATCTGCGTCGCGGAAACATGGATGCGTCCGCCTTGGCCGGTTTCTCCCTTCGCGGCAAGCGTGCCGCTGTTCCTGACCTGCATACCGGACAGTCCGATGCTGCCGCCGGCACTTGCACTCGAAGCGACGATCGTGCCGCTGTTCTCAACCGTGGGGGCTTCGAGCACGATCTCGCCGCCTTGCATGGACAACCCCGTGGCACGGATGATGCCGGTGTTATTTACGATCCGGCCGAGGGTATTTTTCGCCTGCCCGGCGGTCATCGTTACCGCTAGTGTGGCGTCGATGCTGCCACTGTTCTTAATGCTGGCCTTCAACGCCGGATCGGTCACGCGAGCGCGGATCAGGCCGTCACCGGTGAGATCCACGGCGACGGTGTTGCTGGCCGCGAGCGTGACGGTCGTGGCGATGATTTGGCCGGTGTTCTGCACGTCGTTGCCGATTAGCGCCACGCTGCCCAGTGCGTTGATGAGTCCTTCGTTGTGGATGCTGCCAGTACCCGGACTGGTGAATCGGTAATTGCCGGCCATGAAGTCTTCATTGCTCAGATTCATGGTGGTGGCGAGCAGGCCACCGACATTCACTTGGGCGCTGCGGGCGAACAGCATGCCGTTGGGGTTGCTGAAGAACACCTGGCCATTGGCGTTGAGTTTGCCGTAGATCTGGCTGGCATCAACACCAACGATGCGGTTCAGTGCTACGGCGGTGCTGCCCGGCTGGTTGAAATCGACGCTGGCGGCGGCGCCGATGTTGAAGCTCTGCCAATCAAGCGCGGCGCGTGAACTGGCCTGCTGGACGGTGAGGACGTTGGCGGCCTGGCTGATCGCTGCGCTGCCGGCAACGACCCGTCCACCGGTAGGCAGGGCGTTGATGTCTATCCCCCATGCCGGAGTGACGATGAGTGCGAGCGAGGCGGCGAGTATCCGCAAGCGCGATTTCAGGCCTGGCGAATGGCCGACGGTGTGGCTACTACGCTTGCCGCGCCCCTTGGCGATTTCGGCCACGGCCACCCAGGTGCGGGTGAGATCGTTCCACACCAGGCGGTAGATGTGGTTCACGCGGTACCTTTGGTGGAGAACACGACGAGTGATAGGCCGCTTGGCGTAGATTCGTCGTGCCCGTGTTCGGAAACGGTTGCTCGCACGGGTTTGCGGTGTGGTCGTTGTTCGGCGGCTTCGTCCCCATCATGCTGAGTTAAGCGACGTTCTGCGAGACGCCCCTTATCGACCTTGGATAGTTCTATCCAAACTGTCGCGAGTCGCGCCATTGCGCTGCCCTCGACCTTGCCGTTTACCACGCATACCCCAGGCTGAGCCAGAACTTGTGGTTGTCGGTCGGGTTCGGTGTTTCCTTGCCAGCCCAGGCGAGGAGCGCGTTGGCAGTGAAATGCTTGTCGATCAACCAGTTGGCGCTGATGCCAAGGTCGCTGAGTTGTCTGTCGTTGTTGGTCGATGTAGGCAGCGGATCGTGGGCAAGATGCAGGTGGGCATAGTCGGTGAAGGCGGTGAGTGAGAGTTCGGGCAGAAGCTGGCAATGTAGGCCGAGTTTGGCAAAGGCGCCGCTGTCGCCGCTGGCTTCGCCATTGGCATAACCGGGCAGCGTGACAGGGCCGCCCATGAGGAGTTTTTCTGAAGAATCGAGGTTCCTTCCCGCCCCTTGCAAGACGACCTGAAGTTGCAGGCTGATGTCCCGTGTGAGCGTCTGTTCGCGCAAAGCGGTAAGCACGACCTTGCTGAAGTGCCCGGCGCTGCCCGGCCCGGCAGGCGGAGCATCCTGTGCGGCGGCGTCCGGACCGAGTGTGAGTTGTCCCGTGCGCAGAGCAAGACCGACATGGGTGGAGCCGCTGCCCATGAAATTGTCAAGCCAGTCCTCGCTGAGTGTGGCCGTAAGAGCGCGGCTTTGCTTGTCGAGTTTGGTGCCAGACAACTGAAATTTGTCGGCGAGTCGGGTGTGGTCGGCTTCAACCTGAACCTTGAGAGTGTTGGTGCGACTGCGGATCAACGGGTAAGCGGCGCCCAGACGTAGCGAATCGGCTGTGCCGCTGGCGTCCAAGTTGGCGAAGGCGCCACCCAGTCGGTATTCCGCACGCGAGGCGGTGGCGATGAGATGCCAGCCGTCACCACCAACGGGAAGTTCGCCGCGCAGGTTGTAACTGGTGAGTTCACGGGCGTCGCTGGTCTGTGCATTGAGGCTGATGCGCTCACCGCGGTTGAAGGGGCTGTTAGCGTTGAGGCCAAGGTCGTAGAGTTTCTCGCCGGTGTAGGGTGAACCATGATTGTTGGCTTCAAGGTGCCCGGTGACCAGATTCTCAAGCTGTTGGACAAGGACGACATCGGTGCTGCCGGAATTTTCTCCGGCCTGAAGGTCAAGACTGGTGCGTCCACCGGCAAGTTCGTTGATGAGCAGGACTTGTCGCTCAAGGAGGGGCAGAGTGAGGGCCTTTCCTTTGGGCAGGTGGTCGAGGTAGCCGAAGAGGACACCAGCGGCGATGCGGCTTTCGCCTTCGATGCGGCCTTCGCCCATAAGACCCTCGCCGATGGCGATCTCGATGGTCCCGTTCCTGATCTTTTGCGGTGGCAGATAGGCCTGGGCGAGGAAGTAGCCGGCCTCCTTGTAGTGGGCCTCAATGGCTTCGACAACTTGCATCAGTTCGCCGAAGTTAAGCGAACGGCCCGCCCACGGGGCAACGATGGCGTGCAGTGCATCGGCCGAAAAGGCTTTGTTACCGGTGAATTCAATTTGAGTGACCGCGACCCGTACATCGTCATCGACGGCAGGCAAAGCGGGGCGTGATTCCAAAGGTACCCGGATCGGCGGGGCGGAAAGCGCGGGTACGCGTTCAGGTTGTGGCTGAGTTTCCTGGAGAACACGCCCGGCGTTGGGAGGCGTTTGAGCCCAAATATCCCAAGACACCAATTCAATAAGGACGGCCGTCAGTAGGGAAAATGATCTGCGGACCATTCTTGAGGAGGTGGCTCCGGCTGCCGTGGTAGCGCTCATGACCAGCAATTTCGCGTTTCGTGTGGAAGTACGGCGTGAACGGGCGCCATGAACGCCGATGCTAAGACACTCTTGTATTTTGAGCCGAACCTATCGAGCAAGGCATGCACTTCGATCTTCAACGGATCAGCCGACCAGGAGATGAAGCGATGACAGAGGTGCTTGGCATGCCTCCACACAATCTCGATGAGATTCAATGCAAGAATAAGGGCAGGTGATAGGCGAGCAAGCAATGGTCCCGTTTTCCCTGGGGGATGGCATGGTGGGCATGCGAGCTTCCTTATCTAGGCTCAAGGTGATCACGACGTTTTCTACAGAGTTCAGTGCCGCTGCAAGTAGCAACTTTCATGCCAAATAGATTGTACGGACTTGCTTAGATCAGTCCCCCGTCATTGTCGATCAAGGCTGCCCCCAGCAGGGAGAAGGGCGTAACCGTCAATGCGGACATCAGGCGGAGAAGAAGGCGCTTGGTAACTTCTCAATAAGTCACGGCATAGTGCGGTCAGCGCCCGTTCACGCGGGGTAGTGATGTAACCCACCCCAGGCAGGTTGAAGAAGCCCTGGCGAGTCCCTGTAGCGCAGGCATCCTTGCCTGCGTCTTTGAAAACAGCCGGACGGAAGCCGGCGCGGCCGCGATGATTTCTTTTTGAAGCAACGGGTTGAAGCGTGCTTCTTGAGAGGGCGTTTGCCACCGGTGAAGTCGCGATAGGTCTCGTCACGCAGTCGATATGGTTGCCGTGCCTTATTGAGAAGTTACGGCGCTTGCTCATAATCTCCTTGGGGGAAACGTTCGGCGTTCGACGATGTGCATGAAGATTCGTCACCCAGGAAATATAAGGCACATTCCATGCCATCACCGGACAACTGGTGTAGTAGGGGATACGATACAAGCTACATTCCGCTGTTGACCGTGCCGTGGGAGCGGGCTTGCCCGCGATAGCCACCGTTGCATCG
>CAISDD010000185.1 GCA_903883985.1 uncultured Pseudomonadota bacterium
AACCTGGCTTGGGGCGATGTCGGTGCCGACCTCGTCATCGACTGCACCGGTTTCTTCCTGACCACCGAGTCCTGCCAGGCACACATCACAGCCGGCGCCAAGAAGGTGGTTCAGTCCGCCCCTTCCAAGGACGCCACGCCTATGTTCGTGTACGGGGTGAATCACCTTAAGTACGCCGGCGAAGCCATCGTCTCCGCGGCTTCTTGCACCACCAACTGCCTCGCCCCCGTGGCCAAGGTGTTGAACGACAACTGGGGCATCAAGCGCGGCCTGATGACCACCGTGCATGCCGCCACGGCGACCCAGAAGACCGTCGACGGCCCGTCCAAGAAAGATTGGCGCGGTGGCCGCGGCATCCTGGAAAACATCATCCCCTCCTCCACCGGTGCCGCCAAGGCTGCCGGCGTGGTGCTACCGGAACTGAAGGGCAAACTCACCGGCATGGCCTTCCGCGTCCCCACCTCCGATGTCTCCGTGGTCGACCTGACCGTGGAACTGAACAAGGAAGCGACCTACGCCGAAATCTGTGCCGCCATGAAGGCCGCCTCCGAAGGCGAGATGAAGGGTGTGCTGGGCTACACCAATGAAAAGGTGGTCTCCACCGACTTCGTCGGCAACAGCGCGCCCTCCACCTTCGATGCAGAAGCCGGCATCGCCCTGGACAGCACCTTCGTCAAGGTCGTAGCCTGGTACGACAACGAGTACGGCTACACCTGCAATATGCTGCGCCTGGTCGAGTACGTGTCGAAGTAATTGACGTAGGGGCGGGTTTCAAACCCGCCCCTACACCCCGTGAGCCGTAAGGCCTGAGACCACTCAGCCCTTACCACTTACATTCAAGGAGATAGCAAATGGCCAAGTTCCTCCGCATGACCGACCTCGACCTCGCCGGTAAGCGCGTATTCATCCGCGCCGACCTGAACGTGCCTGTCAAAGATGGTCGAGTCACCTCCGACGCACGGATCACCGCCTCCATGCCCACCATCGAATTCGCGCTGAAAGCGGGGGCTGCGGTCATGGTCACTTCCCACCTGGGACGCCCGACCGAGGGCGTATGGTCCGAGGAGGTCTCCTTGAAACCCGTGGCCGATGTGATGGCCGCCAAACTGGGCCGGCCGGTGCGCCTCATCAAGGACTGGGTCGAGGGCGGCTTCGACCTCGCAGAGGGCGAGGTCGTTCTGCTGGAGAACTGCCGCGTCAACAAGGGAGAGAAGAAGAACGTCGAGGCTACGGCGCGCAAATACGCCGCCTTGTGTGACGTGTTCGTCATGGACGCCTTCGGCACCGCTCACCGCGCCGAAGCTTCCACTTACGGCATCGCCCAGTACGCGCCCATCGCCTGCGCCGGCATGCTGGTGTCGGAAGAGTTGCTGGCGCTGGACAAGGCCCTGGCCAACCCCGCTCGCCCCATGGTCGCCATCGTCGGCGGCTCCAAGGTTTCCACCAAGCTGACCGTGCTGGAAGCCCTGTCCGAGAAGTGCGAACAACTGGTGGTCGGCGGCGGCATCGCCAACACTTTTCTGGCGGCCACCGGCAAGAACGTCGGCAAGTCCCTGTGCGAACACGACCTGGTGCCCATCGCCCAGGCACTGATCAGCAAGATGTCCGCGCGTGGCGCCACGATCCCCATCGCCGTTGACGTGGTCTGCGGCAAGAAGTTCGATGCCGCCGAGCCGGCCGTCGCCAAGGATGCGGGTGCCGTGGCCGACGACGACATGATCTTCGACATCGGTCCGAAGTCCACCCAGGAACTGGTGGATATCATCATGAAGGCCGGCACCGTGGTGTGGAATGGCCCCGTGGGCGTATTCGAGTTCGACCAGTTTGGCGAGGGCACCAAGGCCATCGCCATGGCCATCGCCAACACCAAAGCCTTCACCCTGGCCGGCGGCGGCGACACCATCGCCGCCATCCAGAAATACGACATCTACGACAAGGTGTCCTACATCTCCACCGCCGGCGGCGCCTTCCTGGAGTACCTGGAGGGCAAGGTCCTGCCCGCCGTGGACATCCTGGAAAAGCGCGCAGCAGGCTGAGCGTAGGAGCGGCTTTTGCCGCGATTCCCACTTATCGCGCCCTAGGGCGCTCCTACACAGGATTGAATATGCTACGTAGAACCAAGATCGTCGCCACTCTCGGCCCCGCCTGTTCCGACCCCAAGATTCTTGACAAGATGCTGGAAGTCGGGGTGGACGTCGTTCGCCTCAATTTCTCCCATGGCACCGCCGAGGAACATCAACAACGCTGTGAGCTGGTGCGCTCGCTCGCCAAGACGCGCGGTCGCGCCGTCGGCGTGCTGGTCGACCTGCAAGGCCCGAAGATACGCATCGG
Source organism: uncultured Pseudomonadota bacterium (assembly GCA_903883985.1). GTDB lineage: Bacteria > Pseudomonadota > Gammaproteobacteria > Burkholderiales > Thiobacillaceae > PFJX01. The sequence continues at coordinate 2,332 of CAISDD010000185.1, forward strand.
CAAGTTCAAAGACGGCAAGATCACGCTGAAGCCGGGCGATCCCTTCGTTTTCGACGCCACCTGCACGCAGGGCGACCAGACCCGGGTCGGACTCGACTACCCGGAACTGGTTCGCGACGTGGCCCGTGGCGCCACCCTGTTGCTGGATGACGGTCGCATCGAGATGTGGGTGGAAGAAGTCAAGGGAGATGAGGTCTTCTGCAAGGTCGTGCAAGGGGGCGTGTTGTCCAACAACAAGGGCATCAACCGCAAGGGTGGCGGGCTTTCCGCCGCCGCTCTGACCGAGAAGGACATCGAAGACATCAAGACCGCCGCTCTGATCAAGGCCGACTACCTCGCCGTATCCTTCCCGCGCAGCGCCGCCGATATCGTGCAGGCGCGTGAGTTGTTGCATGCGGCAGGGGGCCGCGCCTGGATCGTTGCCAAGATCGAGCGCGCCGAGGCCATCGAAGCGCTAGACGAGATACTCGATGTCTCCGATGCCATCATGGTGGCGCGCGGCGATTTGGGCGTGGAAGTGGGCGACGCCGCCGTCCCCGCCTTGCAGAAACGCATGACACGGATGGCACGGGAAAAGAACAAGGTGGTCATCACTGCGACGCAGATGATGGAATCCATGATCGAGAGCCCAATTCCCACCCGAGCCGAAGTGTCCGACGTGGCCAACGCGGTGCTGGATGGCACCGATGCAGTGATGCTCTCCGCCGAGACGGCTGCCGGAAAATATCCGGTGGAAGCCATTGCCGCCATGAACCGCGTCTGCCTGGAAGCCGAGAAGGAAATTGAACCGGCTTTCAGCAAGGGCATGCTGGATCACGGTTTCCTGCGCGTGGACGAGGCCATCGCCATGTCGGCGGCCTTCACCGCGCTCAACCTCAACATCAAGGCGATCGCCGCGATGACTCAGTCTGGTTCAACCGCCCTGTGGATGAGCCGGATCAGCACCCATGTGCCGATCTACGCCTTGACGCCCGAAGTCGAGACTCGTAGAAAGGTCACGCTTTTCCGCGGCGTCTATCCGGTCAACTTCCGCCCTTCCAGCAACGAGCGAGATCAGTTGCTGGCCGAGGCGGAGGATGAGTTGAGAAGGCGTGGCGCGGTCCGCAACGGCGACCTGATCCTGCTCACCATTGGTGAGCCGATCGGCAAGCCGGGCGGTACCAACACCTTGAAGATCGTTCGCGTCGGCGAACGAAAGAAAGCCTGACCTCAAACCCTCGGCCCGACTCAATACAAATTCACTTAACAGGAGAACAAAGATGGCTCTGATTTCCCTGCGTCAACTGCTAGACCACGCCGCCGAACACGGCTATGGCCTTCCCGCCTTCAACGTCAACAACATGGAACAGGTCCAGGCCATCATGCTGGCGGCGGCCGCCACCGACAGCCCAGTGATCCTGCAAGGATCCGCCGGTGCCCGTTCTTACGCTGGCGAGCCCTTCCTGCGCCACCTGATCCTGGCCGCGATCGAGCAATACCCGCAAATCCCGGTGTGCATGCACCAGGATCACGGCGCTTCCCCCAGCATTTGCTTCCGCTCCATACAGTCCGGCTTCAGTTCCGTGATGATGGACGGCTCTCTGGGTACCGACGGCAAGACCCCGTCCAGCTACGAATACAATGTCAACACCACCGCCCATGTGACTGAGCTGGCACACGCCTGCGGCGTCTCCGTGGAAGGTGAACTGGGCTGCCTGGGTTCCCTGGAAACCGGCAAGGCCGGTGAGGAAGACGGCCACGGCGCAGAAGGCATACTGGATCATTCCGCCTTGCTGACCGATCCCGACGAAGCCGCCGATTTCGAGACCAAGACCAAGGTCGACGCCTTGGCCATCGCCATCGGCACCAGCCACGGCGCCTACAAATTCACCCAGAGGCCCACCGGCAAGCTGCTACGCATCGATCGCGTGAAGGAAATCCACGCCCGTATCCCCAATGTCCACTTGGTCATGCATGGTTCCTCTTCGGTGCCGGAAGACTGGCTCGCCATCATCAACAGCTACGGCGGCGGCATGGGCCAGACCTACGGCGTACCGGTCGAGGAAATTGTCGAAGGCATCAAGAATGGTGTGCGTAAGGTCAACATCGACACCGATCTGCGCATGGCCTCCACCGGAGCGATTCGCCGCCACCTGGCCGAGAATCCCGCCAACTTCGACCCGCGCAAGTTCCTCAAGGAAGCCACCAAGGGCATGTCGGGCATCTGTTCTGCGCGTTATGAAGCTTTCGGGGCTGCGGGCCAAGCCAGCAAGATCGGCAAGATCTACAATCTCGAAGACATGCAGAAACGTTACGACAAGGGTGAGCTTGATCCCAAGGTAACCTGACCGCCTCGGGGCGCAGCAGCCCCGAGCTGTGAGAGAAAACTCGGGGCAGCCCGTCGTAGCCTCTTGAACGCAGTTGAATGCGGTTGATATTCGCCGTGAAGAGCGGCCCATGAGGGCCGTTTTTTTTGGGGCTGTCCATGACTTCTCCACCTCGTCACGCACGTATGCTGCTGGCCCTCGATGGGCAGACGCTGAATCGGGCATTGCTGGACAATGTATTGCGTGCCTGCGTTCCGCACTCCCCGCGCCTGGATATCCTGCTACTCAACCCGCCGCGCGAGCCGACTTCCCTCCTATCCATGCTGTTGTTGCGGCTGGAACACAGCGGCGTCGATTACCGCGTGGCCAGCACCCACGGCGACTCGAGCGAGGAAATCGTTCGATACCTTGGGCGCCACCGCGGCATAGACAGCGTTGCCGTAGTCGACGCTGCGCGTCTCAGCGCCGAGGCGAGGGAGCTGATCGAACTTCGGGGCCATAGACTTCTTTCCATAGCCAGCGCCGACTAGACCGCGTTGTGGGAGGACGCCGGATTCGTAAGGCGCTGAAGCGCCAACGACTCCGCTGCCCTCGCAAGGAGGACGCCGGATTCGTAAGGCG
>CAISDD010000186.1 GCA_903883985.1 uncultured Pseudomonadota bacterium
CTCCGCCATCGTCGCCGATCTGGGCAACCTCTCGGCGGAGATCACCAGCATCGTCAACGTCATCAAGGAAATCGCCGACCAGACCAACCTGCTCGCCCTGAATGCGGCCATCGAGGCGGCTCGCGCGGGGGAACAGGGCCGCGGCTTCGCGGTGGTGGCGGACGAGGTGAGAAAACTGGCGGAACGCACTTCCGCTTCGACCCAGCAGATCGGCGACATGATCCAGCGCATCCAGAGCGGCACCAGCCGTGCCGTGGATGCCATGGAGGCCGGCGTGGTCCGCGCCAACCAGGGCGAGGAACTGGCGCGCAGGGCAGGCGTTGCCATCGAGCAGATCGAGCAGCGCACCAGCGAAGTGGTGCGTTCGGTCGGCGAAATCCAGCGCGCCCTCTCCGAACAGAGTGTTGCGGCCAGGGAGGTGGCTACGCGCGTCGAACAGATCGCACAGATGACGGAAACCAACTCCGGCGCCAGCCGCCAGACCAGCCTGAACGCAGGTCAGGTCTCCGAGCTGGCGCGCCGCCTGAACGGACTGATGGCGGGGTTCAAGGTCTAGGAGAGTGTCGAATTTTCCGCGCGTCGCGCGCCGAGTGCTTACGCGGAATGGGTGCGTGGCTTTTCCCCGCCACAAACACCCAGTCCGCGTAGTGGCCAGCACCTTCGAATTTCAGGTCTTCCTTGGGGAAGCAGGCAATTTTCCGCGGAGGCGTGCTGTATGGCTGTGCGGTCCCTCGATGCCGCAGCGCTCGTCGCGCAGCAGCGTCCACTCTCCACCCGTGATGGGGTCAGGCCAGAGGCGAACGGTCAACTGAGGAATCAAGGTTCAAGGATCAAGGATGATGGTAAGTAACCCGTCGAAACCAATTTGGCTTACCACCGGGTTCCCTCACCCTGCCCCCTTCCCCTTCCGGGGGAAGGGCCGGGGATGAGGGCCTGCGCCGGCAGCTTAATGAAGGCAAGTTACGCGACATTACTTATCGAAAGAGCGACGCAATTTGGAATGGCCACCTGGAGGAAGGGAAGTGGCAGCAATATTTACAAGGGAGCGTGAAATGAGAAGTAATTCAGTACGATCGGTATTGATTATTATTGGATTTCTGTATTTGAGCGCTTATGTCGCGGTCGTTCGTGCCGAAACCCCCGTCTCCAAGGCTAAAATCGACAGGACTGCAATCGCTTCGAAGAAAAATACCAAAGCCAGCATATCCAATAAACCAGGTTTGCAGCCGCCTGCCCTGGCTTTCCAGTTTCCCTTCATTTTTGTTGGTCTGATCGGCGTCAAGCCAGGGGATTGGAATGTTTGTTTGACAAAAGATGGCCACTATTACGTGGTGGGCAAGGGTGACCTCCTCGAGGAAAAATATCGGATCGAATCGGTCGACTCGAACCAGGTCCAGGTGACAGATTTACCTGGAAAACGGTCCGCAACTGTGGTGTATGAGACGATCACGCGCCCATACACACCAGAAACCACCACCAAGGCATACGCATCAACCGAATCGACATCTCCGCCAGAGCAGGTAGAAAACGCGCCGACACAAAGTGAGAAACAAGATTCGCCCATGAGCATGGCTCAGGATTCGAAGCTTATGGAAAAAGTTGAAGCAACCATGAATACAGCGGGGCAATCGCCTCCCACCGAAATGCCCGTATCGACATCCAATATTGAAGCACAGGGATTCAATTACAATAACAGTGTGCCTTCAATTGTTGCGGCACAAATGCGGGCGTTTTCGGCACCGATGAAGATGCCCGTTTCCGTCAATTCTGCACCAGTGAGCATGCCTAATAAGTAATGTCGCGCAACTTGCCTTCATTAAGCTGCCGGCGCGGGCCCTCATCCCCGGCCCTTCCCCCGGAGGGGGAAGGGGGTGGAACCCTCTTCGGGAGAGGGAGCCTGGTGGTAAGCCAAATTGGTTTCGACGGGTTGGCAGCAGTTAAATCAAACATAAACAAATATAGACATACATTAACTTTTAGTATATAATGCGGGGTCTATATCAAAGACAGTGGGTAGGGCCTCCTGCCAGCTCTGAGAACGAAGCGGGTTTACTGCTGAAAGGTTGCCCAAATGTGTAGAGGTTATCTGCAGTTAGATGACCACCATGATTTGTAGGTGAGCAATGGGTCGCCGCGCTGCGAG